>JAISCG010000068.1 GCA_031265715.1 Holosporaceae bacterium
ATCAGGTGAAATGTGACGTTGAGGAGGAAGCTCCGGCGTACAATGAAATAGTTCCGATGATCGGCTGGGAGAGATATTCCGGCGATTCGGCCGTATCCCTGAAAGGATGGGTGAGGTGGTGGAAATATCTTCGTCTGAAAAAACCGGTCCTCATGAAATGGACAGATGGTTTGGTTCTGCACATTTATCCCGGTAACGAAATATGCAGGGCTCTTTTTGTGAGGGGAATTTACAATCCGAATTTGGTGGCGGTGATCAACAAATTACTTCCCAGGGACGGCGTTTATATCGACGTCGGCGCCAACATGGGATACGGAGCGTTGCTGGCGGGCAGGACGGTGGGGAAAAACGGACGCGTTTTGGCTCCGGAGCCGAGCAGCAGAGATTTCGAGAGATTGCGCGACAACGTGGTTCTGAACAACATGGAAGGAGTCATTCTTCCGCGCAGATTGGCGATCTCCGACAAAAACGGTACGGCGAAATTAATCATATCCGCGGAAGAGCGGAATGCGCTCAACACGTTGGGATCGGAAATCAGTTCCAAGGGCGTGGAAAAAATCAGTGTGGAGGAAGTTGAAACATCAACCCTGGACGCATTCGCGGAAAAGGAAAAAGTAGCGCGGGTTGACGTCATAAAATTGGATATCGAGGGCAGCGAAGTCAACGCTTTGGTCGGAGCGCAAAATATCATAGAAAAATACCGCCCCGCGATAATTCTCGGAGTTAATCGCAACGCGCTGGAATCCTGCCATACGAATAACGATGAATTGCAAAAAACGATAAGGAAAATGGAATATCGCGCCTATAAAATAACGGAAGAACCCTCCTTTGTTTTGGAAGAAATAACGGATCTCACCGGAATAAATGCCGGCGTTATCGTTTGCCTGCACAAAGATTCCGTGCTCCCGATTTTACCTCAGCCGAAAAATTGCTCCGTCGCAGATAAAATTTCAGATTTTTTCTCGAGGTAACGGTTGAAAAAAGCATTTTTTAAAAAGCTTCGCAAAAACGGATTATTTGAAGTTATTGCGTCGAAGATCGCGTCTTTTTTGATGAGATTTTCATTTTACACAACGCGGTGGACAATTCTCGGCGAAGACATTCCGAACCAATATCACGAAAACGGGACTCCGTTTATCGTATGTCTGTGGCATGATCGATTGATGATGGCTCCCTGCGTTTGGAAGTGGAAAAAAGCGCTGCACGTGCTGGCTTCCAATCACGCGGACGGACGCTTGATAGCTAAAACGGTCGAAAATTTTTCCATGCCGGCCGTTTTCGGATCAACCGGAAAAAACGGAACTGCGGCGGCAAAAAAATTAATTCGGCTGATAAAATCCGGGGAATACGTCGCCGTCATTCCGGACGGTCCCAAAGGTCCGCGGCATGAACTTTCACCGGGAGTGATTGCAGTCTCGCGATTGAGCAAGGCGGACATACTGCCGTTCAGCTTTTGCGTAAAAAGATATCATCGATTTAAATCCTGGGATAAATTTATTTTTGTTTGGCCGTTCAACAGAGGTGTCATGGTTTGGGAAAAACCGATTTCGGCCGCGGAACTCGGCGAAATGTCCGAAGAGAAAGCGAGGGAATATGTCGAATCAAAAATTAATGCCGCGTCCCAAAAAGCCTATGAAGTATTGACGAATGCTTAGCATCTACAAAATATTATTTTCGATTTTAGCTCCCCTGCTGAAATTGTACTTCCGGGGGCGATGTTTTTACGGAAAAGATAAACGGGAAAGCGTCTGCAATCATTTCGGCGCGGCCACCCGGAAACGCCCCGGGGGCAGGCTTTGGTGGATACACGCCGCCAGCATCGGAGAATCCGCCGCCGCCCTGACTTATATAAAGCATCTTAAAAAGCGGCAGCCGGAAATTAATGTGTTGATAACGACAATTACCGTAACGTCCGCGGATATACTGCTGCCGAAAATCGAAAAAATCGAAGGATGCATTCACCAGTTTGCGGTCGCGGATAACCCCGGCTGGATTCGGCGATTTCTTGATCACTGGCAACCGGAAGCGGCGATATTTTTGGAGTCCGAGATTTGGCCGAATACGGTCGACATGCTCTACAAACGCAAAATCCCGATTTTTCTTTTGAATGCCGGATTATCTCCGAAATCATTTAAAAGATGGAGTTTGTTCCGGGGATTTTTGGCGGATACGCTGCGTAAATTCAATGCAATTTTGGCGCGTTCGGATGCGAACGTCGAGAGATTCCGGTTTTTTTCTCCCGATAACGTGAAACTCGTCGATAATCTCAAATACGCGAACGAGCCGCTGCCCTGCAACGATGATCTGCATAAAATTTTTCAAAAAATTTGCGAGGGAAAAAAAGTTTTTGTGGCGGCAAGCACCCACGAAAATGAAGAGGAAATAATTCTGGAAGCTCACAAAAAATTAAAAACGATTTTTCCGATTGTGACTTTTATAATTCCGAGACATCTGACGAGGGTGGAAAAAATCTGCGAGATTTTGGAACGTCACAAAACGGCGTTTTCACTCAGATCCGCCCCGGATAAAAACAGCGAAATTTTTTGCGTGGATTCGTTCGGCGAGATCGGCACTTTTTTTCGCCTGGCGGATATGTGTTTCGTGGGAGGATCCCTTGTCCCGAAGGGCGGACACAATATATATGAGCCGGTTGCCCTCGGAAAACCGGTGCTGCACGGCCCGTTCATGGATAATGCCGCGGAAGTCCGAGATTTTTTGAAACACAAAAAAGTTGCGTTCGAAGTGAAAAATGCCGACGATATTTTTGAAATTTGCCGCGATTTTTTTTCGGATCAAACGAAATCGGAACAAATCGCGAAGTTGGCGGCGCAGGCGGCCGGAAACGAATCTCTAAAACAAACGGATTTGCTGCTGGATGAAGCTATGAAAAAGATTCAGCCTCATATGTCGTGAACTGTTACACATGTTATGGACTAAACAGGTAAGATTACACTATTGACATTTCTTTGGTTTTCATATAAAGTGACCATCACAAAGATGGGGGTGTAGCTCAGTTGGTTAGAGCGTCGGCTTGTCACGCCGAAGGTCGCGGGTTCGAGTCCCGTCACTCCCGCCACCCAAATTTCAGCAAAGAATGGCGATTTGAACCCCTCGAAAATGTCTTTTTTCCAAAAGGTTGTATGTGGTTTTGTGGGTAGTAGTGCTATTGGCATTTATCGAAGAGAATTTGTCCGCCGTTTCAAGTCTGAAGCGAAGCAATCCGGGTTCTTTTTTTTCCTAAATCTCCGCCATCTGCGGAGCAGAATATCCGGCAAAGGATTTTATATCCGCGGCAATTTCGTGCAATGCTTCGTTCAGTTCTGCTTCTGAATCAACTGTGTAGATGTTGTCAGGATCATCGGCGCAGGAGTCCAACGCGTCATCGGTAGTTCCGTATTTGATCACGTAGACCTTGGTATCTTCTTCGGCGTCAGCGACGGCTGCGGCCAGCTTCGTGCAGGCGTCGGCGGTGACTATAGCGACGGCGGCAGCGGCTACATGGGGTTCATTGTTTGGGTAAGTTTGCAATTCATATTGATAGAGAGCGTGATTAACCGGTACCGTGAATCCGGCCATG
>JAISCG010000082.1 GCA_031265715.1 Holosporaceae bacterium
GGGACGCATATAGTGAGCAAAACCCTGGGAGTAGTCCGTGGACAGTTCTTCTTCGAGGGACCGGTTTGAATCCGTCTAAGGCCGCCAGTTGTTATTTTACCACCAGACGACAACGGTTGAGACTGATGAGGTTGATGGGGATTGCTGGGGCCGAATTCTTTCAGTTTGATCAGGAACCTCCGGTTGATCAGGTTGATCAGGTTGATCCGGAACCTCTGGAACCTCTGGTTGATCTGGAACCTCTGGTTGATCCGGATGTCTGGGAATTTCCGGAGAATGAGGATGATGGGGAATTACCGCTTGACTAACTTCCCCTTTTGACAAGGGGATTGAAGAAGATTAACGATAATCGGCGCGTTTTTCGCGCCTTTTTTTGCAACGGAAAAATACCCGTGAAATGCGGGCGGCGGAACTTGCATTTTTCTTCGTTTCGGTGTACAAAGAGCACCTGAGTACGCACGCAAAATTAGGCATTGCAGGATGCGGTGTCGGTTCGGTCTGTTTTTTTTCAGTGAGAATTTTGCGGAGGAAAAATCGCGACGAAGCGATTTTTGTTAACCGAAGAAAGAGAGGATAATAATGTCAAATGTTTCAATTCAAGATTTACTTGAAGCCGGGGTTCATTTCGGCCACCAAACGAGGCGATGGAATCCCAAGATGGCGCCGTACATATACGGATCCAAGGATAGAATTCACATCATAAATTTGGATCGTACTTTTACGATGTTGGATCAGGCGTTGAAAGTTGCCGGGGACGTGGCTGCCGCCGGCGGTCGAATTTTGTTCGTGGGAACAAAAAGACAGGCGAGCGAAAGAGTCGCGGAAGCTGCGGTGCGCTGCGGTCAATATTATGTGAATCATCGCTGGTTGGGAGGCATGCTCACCAACTGGAAAACGGTTTCTCAATCCATAAAAAAATTGGATCTTCTGGAGAAAAAGCTGAAAGATGAAACCGTCGTTCTTAAAAAGAAAGAAATTCTGGATATCGAAAGACGTATTGCAAAATTGCAGATGGCGCTGGGCGGCGTGCGCAACATGGGGGGTGTGCCTTCGGTGTTGTTTGTGCTGGACGTGACGGCGGATCTGACTGCGGTCAAAGAAGCGCGGGTTCTCGGGGTTCCGGTTATCGGCATTTGCGATACCAACTCGGATCCGACACTCATCGATTATCCGATTCCGGGGAACGATGACTCCGTGAAGGCAATTGATCTGTATTGCAGCGCGTTCGAAAATGTGATTATTGACGGTATTCAGAGAGGATTATCTTCCGCCGGCGTTGATATCGGAGCGTTGGAAGATCCGACTGCCGGGCCTTCGAAAAAAAGGTTCAGAGGGAGAGAAATCGCCGCAGATAATTATGACGGGTAATTTTAGTTTTGTTGGGAGAATAAAGTATGGCTGACGTAAAAGCAAATGAGGTAAAGGCGCTCAGGGATCGTACCGGCGCCGGTATGATGGATTGCAAAAAAGCTCTGGTCGAGTGCAACGGAGATATTGAGGAAGCTATCGATTGGCTGCGCAAAAAAGGTCTTGCGGCGGCGGCTAAAAAATCCGGAAGGGTTGCGGCCGAAGGTTTGGTCGGAGTGCACGTGCACGGACACAAAGGCGCGATCGCGGAAATTAACGCGGAAACGGATTTTGTGGCGCGCAATGAATTGTTCCAAAAATATGTGGGAGACGTTGTCGAGTTGGCATGCAGGCACAATTGCGAGGTCGAGCAATTGCAATCGCTCGAATATCCGCAGACCGGGAGAACCGTATCCGAGGAACTGACAAATTTAATAGCCGTCATCGGCGAAAATATGGGAATCCGCAGGGTTTGTCATCTTTCGGTTTCCGACGGCGTGATCGCTTCCTATGTCCACAACAAGATTTCCGCGAATCTTGGGAAGATCGGAATTTTGTTGGCGCTGGAATCATCGGGAGATAAGGAAAAATTATCCGAAATCGGAAAAAAGATCGCGATGCACATTGCGGCGGCCAATCCTCAATCAACTTCGATTGAAGATCTGGATCCGGCAATTTTGGAAAGAGAAAGAAACGTCGTCACGGAGCAGGCAAAGGGCACCGGTAAACCAGCAGAATTTATCGAAAAAATTGTCGAGGGGCGCATCAGAAAATTCTACGAAGAAGTCGTGTTGCTTGAGCAGGTTTTTGTCATCGACGGTTCCACAAAAGTGAAAGACGTCGTTGCGGCGGCTTCCAAGGAGATCGGAGCTCCGATAGTCGTAAAGGGATTTGTGAAATTTGTGCTCGGAGAAGGCATAGAAAAGCAGGTTACCGATTTCGCCGCCGAAGTTGCCGCGCAGCTGAGCTAGAGGAGAATTTGGGGTGAAAATTCATCGAATACTGTTGAAGGTTTCCGGTGAATTCCTTATGGGAGAAGGGGAATTCGGGCTTGACGTCAAAACTGTCGATCGCATCTCCGGGGAAATTAAGCGGGTTCGGGAGAGCGGCTACGAAATTTGCATTGTCGTGGGCGGAGGAAATATTTTTCGGGGTGTTTCCGGAGCAGCCTACGGCATGCATCGGGCTGCGGCGGACAGCATCGGCATGCTCGCCACGGTTATGAACTCGATTGCCTTCCAGAATTCACTCGAACGGCAGGGAGTTCTCACCCGGGTTATGTCCGCAATATCGATGCCGAACGTTTGCGAGCCCTACATTCGTCGAAAGGCAATTCGACATTTGGAAAAAGGAAGAATCGTGATCTGCGCCGCCGGTTCCGGGAATCCGTATTTTACCACCGACACCGCGGCGATTCTGAGAGCGTTGGAAACCGGTTGCGACGTTCTTATGAAAGCGACGAAAGTTGCCGGAGTGTACGATTCGGATCCGCAAAAAAATCCGGACGCCGTTATGTTCGAAACTTTGTCCTACAAAGATGTTTTTGATAAAAATATAAAAGTTATGGATCAGACCGCGATTACTTTGGCGCAGGAAAATAATATGCCGATTTTTGTATTCTCGCTTGAGGAGGAAGGAACTCTTGAAAAAGTTCTGGCCGGGAACGGAATCTGTTCTATAATATCCTAGAGAGGTGATGCTATGATTTTAGAAAATCTGAGAAAAAAAATGAGCACCTGTTTTGAAAGTTTGCTGAAAGATTTCGGCGGACTGAGAACCGGGCGTGCTTCCGTTACGATTTTAGATAATATTTTGGTGGAAGCGTACGGAAAAAAAGTTCCGATTCAGCAGGTCGGGACTGTCAGCGTTCCCGAAGTGCGGATGTTGACGATCCAGGTGTGGGATTCGTCTTTGATAAAGCCTGCCGAGATCGCGATCAGAAATTCTCAGTTCGGTTTGAGCCCGGTGGTGGACGGTCAATTGATCAGAATATCGATTCCGGAATTGAGCGAGGAACGCAGGAAAGAAATTTGCAAATTGGCGGGAAAATACGCCGAGCAAACGCGGATATCTCTGCGCAATATTCGCAAAGAAGCCATGGACGAAGTAAAAAGGCAGGAAAAAAGTAAAGAAATCAGCGAGGATCAGCAGAAAAAAATATCTGATGATATTCAAAAAGTTACCGATGAATTTGTGAAAAAAATCGATGCTTCTTTATCTGTAAAAGAAAAAGAGATAATGAAAGTTTAAATGAACAATTCGTTGGAGCATCTCGCTTTTGTGTTGGACGGTAATCGAAGATGGGCTCGCAGGCATAATCTTTCGAGTTTGGTCGGACATAAAAACGGATACGAGGTCGTAAAGAAAATAACTCCCCTTCTTCCGAAATACGGAATAAAGTATGTTACATATTATATGTTCTCAATGGAAAATTGGAACAGATCGAAGGAAGAGATTGATTATCTTATGAATATATTTCGCGGTTTTTTTTCTGCAAGCGACTATGCAAATGATCACGGAATTCGCATTAGAACCATCGGATGTTTGGAAAAGCTTCCCCGGGATATTTTCGAAAAAATTCGGCAGCTGGAAGATTCCACAAAAAATAATACGGAGTTGACGGTTGTTGTGGCGATAAGCTACGGCGGAAGAGATGAGATCGTGCGAGCCGCGAAAAAAATTACCCGGGATGCGATCGAAAATAAAATTACCGTCGACGAAATGAATGAAGAAATGTTTGCGTCATATCTGGACACTGGTGATTTGCCCTACCCGGACGCTTTCGTGAGAACGAGCGAAAAACGCATAAGTAATTTTTTAATATGGCAGGCGGCCTATGCAGAAATATTTTTTATTGATAAATTTTGGCCTGATTTTAACGAAGATGATTTGCGCGATATAGTTTACGAGTTTTCACAGAGGGAACGTCGGTATGGAAAGTAGTATGATCAAAGAGAGAATCGGTGTTGAAAAAAAAGAGTTTATGCTGCGATTATTCTCGTCATTTTTATTTATTTTGATCGTTGTTTTATTATTTTGCGTTCCCTACAAGGTGTTTTCGGTTTTGTGCTGGGGAACCTACGCATTTATGCTCTACGAAATTTTTTCCCCGAAAATAAAAAAGAAAATGTTGCTGCGCACGTTCGCGGCCGTTTTTTGTTTCATCGGAATTTACTCCTTTATATATTGTCGCGAATTTTTGGGACAGCCGGGATGCCTGTTTTTAATTTGCGTCGCGAGTTTTACTGATATCGGCGCGTATTCCTTCGGAAAAATTTTGAGAGGGCCGAAATTGTGTCCGAAAATCAGTCCGAACAAAACCTGGGCCGGTTTTTGGGGCGGGATTTTATTTACAAACGTTGCTGTTTTTTGTTTGAACAGCACTTTTTTTGTAATTAAAAAACCTTTTTTGTATTCGACGGATTTTTGGACGGTTCAGCTGATAATTTTGGCGTCCGTTGCCGGGGATCTGTTGGAATCTTGGTTTAAAAGATTGCTGGGCGTAAAAGATATGGGAGATTTATTCCCGGGGCACGGCGGAGTTCTTGATCGTCTCGACAGTTTGTTGTTAGCTTCAACGGTTTTGGCAATTATAGATATTTTATTTTAGGACATCGAAATCATGGGCATAATTTATTATCTGCTTTCGTTTTTTTTGATTATAAACATCATCGTGTTCGTGCACGAATACGGACACTTTTTGGCAGCCAGGCGTGTCGGAGCGAAAATCGTGACATTTTCCATCGGAATCGGGCCCGAGATTTTCGGATTCGATGACAAAAACGGAACGCGTTGGTGCTTTTCCCTGTTTCCGGTCGGAGGTTACGTGATGATGCTCGGGGACGGAGACGTCGCATCGGCAACGGAGGACGAGGAATCGCTGAAGGATCTGAGCGAAGAAGAAAAACAGCAATCAATTACCTCGAAAAGTAATTGGGAAAAAATATTTGTGTCGTTCTGCGGACCTCTTTTTAATTATCTCTATGCTTTTGCGGTGGTTTTTTTTATGGGAGTATTTTACGGAACGCCGGTTTACGAGCCGATCGTTGGTAAGGTACTTAAAGACAGCGCGGCGGAAAAAGCCGGAATCATGGAAGGGGACAGGGTTATCTCCGTTGACGGTTGCAATGTCGAAAGATATCGGGACATTATTTTAAAAATTTCCGACAACGAATCCGGGGAGGTGAAATTCGTAATTGAGCGAAACGGCCTGCGTCAAGAAATTGCAGTTGCTCCGGAAATAAAAGAGGTGAAAAAAACAATCGGCGGAACGAGAAAGACGAAAATTGTCGGCATCGCTTCGGGCGAACCGATTTTCAAGAAAAAAAATGTGCTTGAAGCGGTGCAGTCGGCGTTTAGCGAATGCTTCAATGCGACGAAGGAAATGTGTTCGGTATTTTCGAAGCTGTTCGCCGGGAAAAAAAGTCTCGATGATTTCGGCGGAGTCGTGCGCATGGCGGAGGTGGCCGGGGATCTCTCGAAAACCGGAAATTTTGCTCTGCTGATTATGTTTACGGTGACTCTGTCGCTCAATCTCGGGTTCATAAATTTATTTCCGTTTCCGGTCCTGGACGGGGGAAAAATTTTAATTTCTTTTATCGAGGAAGTTACCGGAAAAAGATTTAATAAAACGTTACTGGAATATGTTATGATGGGCTGCGCGATTTTGTTAATATTTTTGATGCTGTTGACAACCGCGAATGATATATTGCGTATTGAAGCGGTTAGTAAATTTGTTTCTGGTGTTATGGGATAGAGTTTTATGAAAAAAATATTGGGAGTGGTTTCTTTATTGAGTTTTTGCAGTGCCTCTGCGGATGTTGTCGATAAAATTGAGTTTGAAGGATTGGAGCGGGTCGAGGAAGAGGCGATTCAAGACTGCGTCACCGTCAAGCCTCACAAAAATTACGATCAGTCGGATATTGATACGACACTTAAGTTGCTGTTTAAAAAGGATTTTTTTTCCTACGTGAAATTTATAAAACGGGGAAATACGTTGGTTATTCGGTGCACGGAAAAACCGATGGTGGATAAAGTCGTTTTTGAAGGAAACGATGCGGCGAGCGATGACGTCTTGAAAAATATAATCAACGGGAGAATAGGGGAGGGGCGTTTATTCAGCACCCACACCGTGAAAGATATTCTTTCGGATTTTCGGGCGGCGTACAGGGCGCTCGGATATTGTTCCGTGATTGTTAATCCGAAAATAATTAAACGTCCCGCAAACAGAATCGACATTGTTTTTGAAATCAAGGAAGGAAGCAAAACGACGATACAGAAAATTCTGTTCGTGGGAAATAAAAGTTTTAGCGACGATGAATTGAAAGATATGCTCACCACGAAGGAAGCAAAAATATGGCGTTTCTGGGATTACGAAAGTCACATTTTCCGGGAAGATAAGATAGAGGTGGACAGGGAAACTTTGACGGCTTTTTATAAAAACAACGGTTTTCCGTTTTTTATGATTACGTCGGTTTCGGCTGAAACGGATTTTGATAAAAAATTTCACTACTGCACCTTCGCGGTGGAAGAAGGGGATAAATACACCATAAAAAATGTTTCCCTCGAATCTAAAGTTTCAAAAATAAAAGCTGAGGATTTTAAAAGTTGCATAGTGCTTCCCGAAGGCTCCGTATACAACGAGGCTTTGATCTCTGCTAATCGCGACGGAATCAGAAGTCAGGTTGCGATGAAAGATTATCCGTTTACCGATGTGGTTGTCGACGTCAATTATAATAAAGAGCAGAAAACGGCGGACGTGAAATATTCCATCATCGAAAGACCGAAAGCATTTATCGAAAGAATTGAAATTGTCGGGAATCGTCGCACCCTGGATCGGGTTATTCGTCGCGAATTTTCGGTGCATGAAGGCGACGCGTACAATGTTTATAAAGTTCAGAGAACGGTTGAGCGTCTGAAATCGATGGGATATTTTGATGACGTGCAGATAAGCGATTCCGAGGGATCCGCGGAGGACAAAAAAGTGCTGCTGGTATCCGTGAAGGAAAAAGACAGCACGGCGCAATTCCGTTTCGGGTTAAATGTCAGTGATGCGGACGGTTTCGGAGGATTCGTCGGTTTTGTCGAGAACAATTTAATGGGAACGGGGCGAACTCTTTCCGCTGACGTTTTCTGGATGCAAAAATATTACGGATGCAAATTCAATATTTTTGATCCGCATTTCGCCGACAAAAATTTTGGCGCCGGATTGGCCGTGGGCGCGCATCAGTACAACAGAAAAAGCATCGACCAGAGCGTGACGAAGTCGGCATATCTGGCTCCGTACATTCGCTACGCGATAACGGAAAATATCGGACACAGAATCGGTTATACCATATCTTTTAACGATAGACGCTGGTGGAACAAGGATACAAATGAACTTACGGATAAAATTCCCGATATGCCATTCTCTCCTCTGAGAGCTCAATACGGACTCATCGACAGGCGCGATTATCTCACGAGAGACGAATACGGACGGTACATTTGCAGCGAAATTTCATCTGTTTTGTCCTACGATAAAACCGATAATTCCTACAATCCTCGCGCGGGGTACGATGTTTCTTTGACCAACGCCTATGCGGGAATCGGCGGCAGCGTGCGTTACATCAAAAATGAGGTCGAGGGAAATTATTATTTGGCGCTGACAAAAAAAATGACTTTTGTCGCCAGCGCTTCCGTCGGACATCTGAAAGAAATCAGCGGCACCCGCAGCGGACATCGTTTTGCTCTCGGCGGCGACGGCGTAAATATGCGCGGATTTGATTCCTACGGCGTCGGTCCCCGGGATCAATACGGAAACAGCATCGGCGGAAATAAGTACTGGACCGTGAGTTTTGTCGTGAAAGCTCCGCTGTCCAGCCGAGAAATCGGAATCGACGGAAAAGTTTTCCTCGATTTCGGCAGTGCCTGGGGATCAAAGTACGAAAGATCCAAAGTCAGAGATTCGAGCGCCATAAGAAGTTCCGTCGGCGTGGCGATAGAGTGGGCGAGATCTCCGCTCGGAGTTCCTCTGGCGTTCGTTTTCGGATTCCCGATAAAGAAAAAATCGTTTGATGAAAAACAAACTTTCACATTGACAGGTTTTATGTAGGATTAAAATGAAAAAAATACTTATAATATTTGCACTTTTTGTATTTCAATCTGATTGCAAGGAAAATGAAAATAAAGAAAAACAATCGGTTAGTATAGCAATAATTGATTTGAAAAAAATATTGTCCGAGTCGAAGGCCGGAAAAAATATAGAAAAGCAAATCGAGAAATATAACAATGATTCGAAAAAGGATCTCGAGGATTTGGAGTC
>JAISCG010000096.1 GCA_031265715.1 Holosporaceae bacterium
TTCAGGATTGGGGTACAATCTACTCGCAACTGACGATCCTGTTCGCTGAAAAGCTGACCGGAAAAGCTGTTTGAGTATGGGCGTTTCGGCTCTTTACACAAAATCTTCCTCGGTCTCGAGGTATCCTTAAAAATAATTCACCTTTTGATGAAAAATTGGCTTTCGGGAGTTGACTCCAAAGACGATATCTTCATATCTGAATGGGCGGACGCGGCTCGTTTAAGTTTATGGTGCAATGTCCGAATCGGAATATCCAGTTCCCTGGCTGTAAGCGTCTTATTTCCTTTGAATTCTCTGAGCGTTTCGGCTATATATTCATCTTCCAGTTGTTGCAGAGTTTTCCTTTTAAAATTTTGCTCGGGGAAAAAATCGTCCACAATTTTTTCGGATGAAAGCAACACTGCTCTGTGCACAACATTTTCCAGTTCTCTCACATTTCCTTTCCAATTGTGATTTTTTAGAGATATGACGAAACGATTCGATAATGTTTTTTTTCCTTCGGAGTACTTTTCGCAGAAAAAACGAGCCAGCGGTTCTATGTCAGAGGGACGATCGTTCAATTTCGGTATTTCTATCGGAATTATGCTTAGCCTGTAAAAAAGATCTTCCCGGAAGCATCCGCTCTCCACGGCCTGTCGCAGGTCTTGATTGCCGGCGGCAATAATTCTGACGTCCACCTTGACGACTCCGCTGCCCCCCAGTCTGGTAATTTCTCTCTCCTGAATAACACGCAACAGCTTCGCCTGCAAAGCGAAGGGCATCTCACTCACTTCGTCCAGAAAAAGCGTGCCTTCGTTCGCCTCTTCAAATTTTCCCATACGCTGCCGGACAGCGTTGGTGAAAGCTCCCTTTTCGTGGCCGAACAGCTCTGATTCCAACAATGTTTCCGGTATTGCCGCACAATTTATCGCAACATAATCGCGGCCCGATCTTCCGCTGTTTCTGTGGATATATCTTGCAACAACCTCTTTTCCGACCCCGGTTTCACCGCTCAGGAGAACAGTTGCGTCGGCGCCGGCAATGCGATCGGCAAGATTAAAAATCTTTATCATTGCCGGATCTTCAACAATCGGCGTCGTATTTTCCAATCTCATACAAAAACCCAAAAAACACATTTCATTCTTTTTTTCCGGTTATTTACCGTTTTTCGGTAAATTCTGCCGCGCTCCCAAAAAAATATTGCGATACTTTTCCAATTCTTGTCTGAATTTTGCGCTTTCTTTAGGATCCGGCCTGTAGCTGTGCCTCAATTGCTGCTTGAGGTCATCCGAAACAACCGCGCTTCTTTCCCAGACAGATTCGGTATCGTTAACTATTGAAGAAATCTTATTAATTTCATTATCAATATTTCTGCCGGCCACCACACGAGCCGGTTTAATAAATTTCCTGCCCGTTTCGTCCGAGCTCTCAGCCGTCGACCTGACATCGGAATCGTTATACATACCGAACATCGTGGTCCTACGTTCCGGATTTTCCAAAAAATTCGCGGACGCGTCAAACTTCGTAAAGGGTTTGTTAAAAATATTCGAAGTAAAAACTATCCTTTTCCCATTCCCGGAAGCATAAACGGGATTACTGTCAACTGAGAGTGCCTGCATGACTCCTCTGCGAGACACTCCCCTCGAGACAGGCTGCGATTGCACTTTTATCGAACTTGTCCGAAATCGGGACCGGTCAACAATCGGCTCTATGAAAGCTCCCCCTTCCCCGGTATTTCCGACATTTCCTAAGAAAGCCACCTCATACTTCCATCTGTTGTTATTTTTTTTATTTTTTCCGCTCCCTTTTTTTTTATTCCCATTTTTCTTTTCATTATTTTTTCTTTTCACCGCGTTCTTTTTGCCGACGATTTTCTTTTTGCCGTGCTTCACCATACTGCTTGCAAAAACCTCTCCGTCGGTGAAACCCAATTGACGCTTCGGCTTGGCAATCAGGTCCGAGCAAACAAAAAGTGCCCCCCAAAAGGTTCCCGCACACAGCAACACCATTACCTTTCTCATAGCAACTCTCCCGTATTACAAACTTACTGTACAATTCGGCTGCCGTCACATACCGGACTTCCTGTGAAACGTTGTTCTTTCGGTATTTTTGTCGTCAATCCGCTTCTCGAATCCTCGCGCACATCCGGTACGCAGCGGTTCTGCGAGACGTATTTACTAAATAATCTTCGAAATAATTTAGTTTCGCAAAAGGTCTATTTTAATCAAATTTTCGACACAACTGCCATTCACGACCACAGATAAATATTTCGAGCCATTTTTTTTCGGAGAGACGGAGAAAAGCGCAATTTCGGCATTATTTCCGACATTATTTTCGAAAAATCCTAAACCGCCTTTTCCGCCGCAAAATACGATATCTCCGAGCTCAATAACTACTCAGCCGACGTAGTTTCACTCCCTACCTTCTTTCCCTTCTTTTTTTTCTTCCTCTTCGCTTTTTCTTTTTTCTCTGCCGCTTTATCGCTATCCTTTGTGGCAGATTTTTCGGTTGCAGATTCCTCAGAGGCGTCCGCGGCAGGAGCACTCTTTTCCTTCTTTTCCTTCTTTTCCTTCTTCCTCTTCGCTTTTTCTTTTTTCTCTGCCGCTTTATCGCTATCCTTTGTGGCAGACTTTTCGGTTGCAGATTCCTCAGAGGCGTCCGCGGCAGAAGCACTCTTTTCCTTCTTTTCCTTCTTTTTCTTCTTATTTTTTTTCTTCTTCTCCTTTTTTTCTATTTTCTTCTCTGCCGTTTTATCGCTGTCTCCGGCAGATGATTTCTCAGAATCCTCTGCAACAGCTGCTTCATCTGAGGCTACAGACTCCTCCTCCTCTGCAAATAAAAATCCACTCGGTTGAAAAGTTCCAAGTGCAATGACGCACAACACCACCAATATCTTCTTCATTACAATCCTCCCTACGATTGGTAATCTACTTATATATCATAAGCGAAAAATAATTAAAATTTAGTTAACACAATAAAAAAAAGTAGATTTTTTTACCGCTCCTGTGCTTTTTCTTTGCGCTTTTTATCCCACCAATCGACACGTTTTTTTATCTCGCGTTCAAAACCGCGTTCAACCGGAGAGTAAAATTTTTTTCGGGAAAGTTCATCGGGAAAAAAATCGTCTCCCGAAAAAGCATTTTCGGTGTCATGATCATAGACGTATCCCTCTCCGTATTTCAGCTCTTTCATCATTTTTGTCGGAGCATTGCGAATTTTCTTCGGAGGAGGAAGAGAGCCGTAAAATTCAGCGGTCTTTTTGGATTGTTTGTATGCAATATACCCGGCGTTTGATTTTGGAGCGGTTGCCATATATATGATCGCATTCGTAATTGCCAGCTCTCCTTCCGGGGATCCGAGTATCGTATACGCCCGATGAGCTGCGAGAGCCTGCGTCAGAGCATTCGGATCCGCCAATCCGATGTCCTCGGAAGCAAATCTGACAAGTCTCCTTATTATATAGAGAGGATTTTCCCCGGCCGTCAGCATTCTGTTCGCCCAATATAAAGCCGCATCCGCATCGGATCCCCTCAGCGATTTGTGGAGAGCACTTATTAAATCATAGTGTTCTTCCCGGGATTTATCGTAGATAATCGCCCTTTTCGGCGCAATTTTTTGCAGATCGTCGACGGTCAGTTTTTCGCGCGCACTGAGCGAAAACAGCTCCTCGGCTCTGTTCAGCAGATATCGTCCGTCTCCATCCGAGATCAGACATAAATGCTGGCGAGCCTCCGGCGTCAACGGCAGTTCCTTCTGCATAAAATGCTCGGCACGTTCCAGGATTTTATCCAAATCCTCCAGTTGCAACCGATTAAATACGATGACTTTGCAGCGGGACAGCAACGCCGGTCTCAGCTCAAAAGACGGATTTTCCGTGGTCGTTCCCATTAAAATTAGAGTTCCGTTCTCCAGATGGGGCAAAAAAATATCCTGCTGACTTTTATTCAGGTGGTGAATTTCATCGATGAGTAATATGATTTTTTGGAGAGGATCCGCAGCCAGTCCTTCAAAAATCGACTTAAATTTCGCGGTCGCGTGCATAACCGCCGACGTTTCCTCGAACTTAATGCCGCTTTTACGAGCCAAAATTTTTGCAAACGACGTCTTTCCCGATCCCGGAGGTCCCCACAAAATCATTGAATATAAATTTTCAAACGACGTTGAATTTTCGAGGGTTTGACCGATGAGTTCCTCCAACTCCTTCGGACGAATTCTGTCGGCCAGCGGTGAAATTTGCTCAAATAATCGCACTTCATTCTCCGAAAAGTATGCCCGGAAGCAGATAATTCAGCAAATTTCAGCTCCCGCATCGAATATCATTTTAGTGTAGATAAACACCAGCGCTTTTCCCGACAAAACCTGCAACTCCACCCGGTCGGAAACAGCCCGATTGCTGCTCGAACTTTTTCCGCAGAGAAAAAGCTCCTCATTGTCGAGTTCCCACCTGAGCCCCTTTGATTTTATCACGCAATTCGGCATACCGAAAATTGAAATTTTTGTGTTAACTTCAACGTCGAAACTTCGACTGCTGTCAACACTCATAAAAATTATATCCTTTGAAATTGCCGCAAATTTTGTGCCGGAAAAAATCGCGATGTTTCCGAGAATGTGGTCGATGTATCCTCCGTCGACGCCGAATACGAGCGCCGGGGACAGAGATTCTTCCTCAATATAGGTCAGTGCCTTTTCAAAATCCGTACTGTTCTGATCATTCAGTCGGATAAATTTTCTGCTTTTCAGTAAATTGTCGTCCACGCTGTCCAAATCTCCGATTATAACGGACGGCTCGATCCCGTTTTTCACCAAAGTATCGGCAGCGCCGTCGCAGGCAACGATCGGCAATTTGATTTTTCCGAGAAGATCGAACTCTAAATTACCGTCCAAACACAGAACGGACTTATACTCCGACAGCCGTTCGAGAATTTTTATCATAGATAACTTTCTGTATTACGGACACCCCGGATAATATCGTTCCGACAACGTTGCTGTATACGACAAAGAGCGAACCGGAACACAGGCCGTGTGCAACCCAGGCAATCGAACATATTAAATAATTCACCAACATAACCATCGAAATATCGGCGGTCGATTTTGTTCGATAAGATTTATAAACCTGCGGAAGTAATCCGATGATCGACGTAACCGTCGCCACAATCCCCGATAAATTCTCCGGTGTAAAAAAATCTGACAGCATTTTTTCCGATACTCATCTGCAACAACAATACATTAGAACAAACGAGCAAAGATCTGTCAACGATAAAACCGGCCCCTCCTTACCACCCGTCGGATCTTTTTTTTATCTGAAATTTCAACTTCCTGTCCAGGTTCAAAAACATATGAGACAGGATTGAACCGGAGAAAAGATCTTCAAGACACGCATCAGTTGTATAATTTAGAGATATTTTCGGCTTGCAGGAATGAAAGAAGGTCTCCAACGCGAGGGAGTTCACGAGCACACGATAAAAAAGACGCTCGGACTATAGAAGCTCTGGCATCTGGCGATTAACTCTCCAATCCCAGCATTTTTTCTGTTCAATCCAAGAGATGGGAAAAGGTTTTCGCACTAAGTCCCTGTTTCAGTAAAATTTAACTTTACCTGTTTTGGAGAGCTTCTTTATACATGGTGGAAAGTGACCTCGCGCCGGGGAAAATGTGCGCTATTTTTTGATCGTATTCCTCGAGCCAATTTTTTTCGAATTCCGTGAGAAGATCCCGGCGTATGAATTTTTGATCGAACGGTACGAGAGATAGGGTTTCAAACGATAGATATCCTTCGCGTTCGTCCTCGACAACCGACATCATATTTTCGAGACGGATCCCGAAACAATTTTCCGGATAGTATCCCGGTTCGTCGGAGATGATCATGCCGGCTTGCAGCGGAACGTTACTGCTTCGAGAAATCGATACCGGCCCTTCATGTACGTGGGACATATATCCGATTCCGTGTCCGGTTGAGTGATTGTAATCGACTCCGTGTTGCCACAAAAACTGGCGAGTCAACGGATCAAGTTGCGCGCCCGGTGTGCCGACCGGAAATTTTGCACCGGCCAAAGCGATATGTCCTTTCAAAACCAAAGTATAGAAAAGTTTTTGTTCGGAAGTCGGTTCCCTTCTCGATATTGTTCGCGTAATGTCGGTCGTACCGTGTTTATATTGTCCTCCGGAATCGATGAGTAAAATATTGTCGATGTATTTATCGGTTTGCGAACTCGGAGAATAATGAACTATCGCGGCATTTTCATCTGCCGCCGCAATCGTTTTAAAACTTTCTCCGATAAATCCGTCCTGTTGCTTTCGAAAATACAAAAGTTTTTCGACGACGTCCGACTCTCTGATTTTTTCCGTATTCGCGTAAAACCAACGCAAAAAATTGATGATGGCGAGAGAATCTTTTTGAGCCGCCGATTTTATATCTGAAATTTCAGCTTTATTTTTTACGGATTTCGGAAAGATGCACGGATTTTTCAAATCAATAAAATTCGGATGCCGCAAATGAAACGGAGTTTGCGATTTGTCGATTCCCACTTTTTCGAATTTCAACAAATCACTCTGCAAATCTTTTTCGAATTTAAAATCGTGGGGAGAATCGTATCGATCGTCCAAATACAAAATTTCTTCGCCGGCGTTTGTCAGCAGCAAATATCCCAAAACAACCGGCGTGTATTTCCGATTTAAATCACGAATATTCAGCAGCCAGGCAATGCTGCAGGGATCGCAAATCAAATACGCATCCAAATTATTTCGGGCAATCGTTTCCGACACGCAGGAAATTCTGTCCGACTCACGATCGATGCAATAAATATTCAAATCAAATTTTTCCGGCGGAATATTCAAAACCTCTTTCAAATTTATTTGGGTGAAGCAATAGTTTTTCAACTGCGCCGCAAAAAAATCCACCTCCTCGTGGGAGTAATATTGAGGATCAAAAGCAATATTACTTTTTTCGGAAAGATTTTTTTTTATCCAATCAACAATTTCATTGTTTTTCAAATTTAAAATTTCAAATTTATTTGAATCCGTCTGCAGCTTTGCCGCAAAAGTATAACGACTGTCGACGAATAATGCGGATTTTTCAGACGATACAACGACGGCTCCGTCGGAGGCTTCCAATCCGGTAATTGCTTTCAGTATATCTTCCTGCGAGCTGACAAAAATCCCGGGATATTTTTCGTTTTTTCTGTACAAAATCGCATCCGCATTTTTTAGAAAATTTTTCACGTCATCCCTATATAAATAATTTTACCAATAAAAATCCGACGATAACGCTGCCGATAATTAAAAGCAGCGTTACCTTTTTATGTTTTTCCATGAAAGCGAGAAATTGCTCCCCGAACATTTTGCAGATAAAAGACAGCAATAAAAACCTTGTGCTTCGCGTGATTAAAGATGCGATTCCGAAAACCAGCAGATCAATTTTTGCGAATCCGCTCGCGATCGTAACTATCTTATATGGAATCGGAGTGAGTCCTTTGGCGCATATAATCCAAAATGCCCATTTATTCAGCGTGATCGCAATGTCGTTGAATTTTTCCGTCTGGCCGTAAAACGAAAGAATTTTGGATCCTATCAATTCGAAAAAAGCGTAGCCGATGTAGTATCCCAAAAAACCGCCGAGCACAGAAGCAATCGTGCACAGCAGCGCATAGTGAATCGCTTTGTCCTTATTTTTCGCAACAACGATCGCGAGAACCGGATCCGGAGGCAGCGGAAAAAACGAACTTTCAATAAAAGAAACCAACATCAGTACGCGAGCCGCGTTTTTACTTTCGGCCTGCTTCAGCATCCAATCATAAATTTTTTCTATCATTTTTTTGTAATCTCAACAGTGTTACGTATGCCGACAATATTACGAACGTCGAGTATATCATAGGACGTCAGAAAATATTTATGCGGCAATAAAATTTTTTTATCTTCCGGAAGCAGCAATTCGATGGAATGGTTTCCGTTTTTTCTAAAATTATCTATGAGAGATTTTACCGCTGTCAATTCTTTTTTGTTACCGATTTTTATTTGCAGAATTTTTTGAGAAACGGCATTGTTCGGAGTTCTCATATCCGGAGAAGAGGGTCCTTCACCGGGTTTTTTTTCATTGGACAGATCGAATTTTTGCAGCCTGTTAATTGTGATGCGCGTTTGTTCATCATTTTGGTAGCACGAAATATCTATCGTAACGATATTTCCGACCTGAATCAGATCGCGATACAAAGTAAATGCTTCGGAAAACATTGTGGCTTCGAAAACTCCCGATGCATCGGAAATTTGCAATATGCACAATTTCGTTTGGCTTTTAGTTGTTTTCAAAGTGAAATTATTGATGATTACGACCGCTTTTGCCTTTGCAAGATCTTTCGCTTCGGCCATGGTCGGAAAATGCCATTGCCTCAGAACATTTTCGAACTGCGATATCGGATGAGACGAAAGATAAAAACCGATGGCGGAAAATTCGTTTTGTAATTTTTCGGTTTCTTTCCATTCTTCGATTTCGCCGAGCGTCGGATAATTTTTTTCGAACAACATCGCCTGATCGGAGGATGTTTTCATCGACATAATTATATCAAGAGATTCAAACAGTTGATTCCTGTTCGGATGCAATTTATCAAACGCGCCGGATTTGATGAAATTTTCCACGAATCTCCGGTTTAAAATTTTTGT
>JAISCG010000104.1 GCA_031265715.1 Holosporaceae bacterium
ACAATATCGAACATTTTCACTGCCTCCTTTATTACCGGCTCAAACTCGCCTATTTTGTTTACAGCCTCAGAATGTGGGTTGCGTATGAATTCGACCCACCACGTGACCGGACTGTCTTCCCTGTACTCTTTTAATTTCAAAATCTCGATGAAATGAATTTCTTCTATATCCGTGAGAATTTCATTGGTTTCATCTTCTCTCATGTGATATGTGTGCCAAAATCGGTCGTCTTTGAAGAGACTTTCCTCGAGTATATTAATACACACCGTTTGACAAAGTTTCGCAAAATTCCCTCCCTTCTGAAGCTGTTGCGAATACACCTCAGCCCAGTGAAATAGGGAGCGCTTAATAAAATACGATCTGTTTTGTCGCTGGAGTTCCACATTTATGAGCCTTCCGTCCGACGCTTCCGCAAGGATGTCCAGACGCACTTCTTTTCCGCCGAAATATTCGGGAGTCAGTTCCGTTTTCCTTATCTGCACGTCTTTAATCGGATTATCTTTAGCTCCGACAATAACGCTGTTCAACAGATGAATCAGCATTTTCTTGCTGCGAGCATCGCTAAACACTAACTTAAACAAGAGGTCTTCGGTTACCGAACTCATTCAAAAACCTCCAACAATCACTCCTCATTGTACACGATTTTATATCACATCCAGCTTCATTTTGTCAAAAAACGAGTTCGTTTTCTTAGCATCCGTCTCATTTAATTGAGTATTTCACCTCGTCATTGCGAGAAACAAAGTGACGTGGCAATACTGCAGAAGACGATTTAAATCGAAAGATTAGCAGCTAATTAGAGTCATCTTCACCTAATTCCGGATGGGCGGTACCCTTTATAAGACATGAACTTCCGTCATCAGACACTTTGTGAATTTCAATTTCCATTCCATCTGCCGATGTAACTGTTACAAAAATTCCATCACGCCTAATAGAATATTCCCCCTTAATGTGGGTGTATACTCCACGCGTATTCTCATCAATTGGGCCACTTTCATACGGTACGAACATCGACTCACATTGCACAAAATTAAACACAAAAACCATGCATAATAAAAATTTACTCATTTTCCCCCCTTATAAACAACAAGTCTTCACATATTATATTATATATGGCATATTCCAAAAAAAACAAGAGGATCATTTGTGAATTTTTTTTGCAAATAAACATTGATTGAGTCCGTAAAGCGGCCGATAAGTTAAAATACAAAATAAACTCGCAGTTTCTCCCTGTTTTGTGCTATAAATTCCTGTAAGTTGCGGGAGGAGATGTGCACAGAATTTTAGGGATTGATCCGGGGCTGCACATAACCGGGTGGGGCGTCATTGATTACGACGGTTTTCATCTGAAATATGTGTCTCACGGAACGATTGTTTCCCAGCCGTCGGACGGCATCAGTCTGCGTCTCGGCAATATTTTCAAGGGATTATCCGACATTATAGAAGAGTATTCTCCCAAGGAAGTCGGCATGGAGGAAGTTTTTGTTAACAAAAATCCGATTTCATCCCTGAAATTGGGAATGGCTCGCGGAACGGCAATTTGCTGCGCCGGGGTTCTGGGATTGAAAGTTTTTGAATATGGCGCAAATAAAGTTAAGAAATCGGTGGTCGGAGTCGGACACGCCTCCAAGGATCAGGTATCGATTATGGTTCAAAAATTGTTAAACTGTGGTAACATCAAAGCGGATGCGGCGGACGCTCTCGCGGTCGCGATTTGTCACGCGCATCACAAAAGATTTTATGCGGTTGCGGTATGATAGCTTATCTGAAAGGAACAATTGAAAAAGTCGCTGAAAATTCCGTAATTATCGACGTTAACGGCGTCGGATATACGGTGATTTGTTCTGCGCGAACAGTAAATGAAGCCCGAAATTATTCCGGAATAATTCGGATATTTACGGTGCTGAACGTGCGCGAAGATTGCTGGACTTTGTTCGGTTTTATTTCGGAACAGGAGAAATTTTGGTTTAATACGCTGACGTCCGTGCAGGGAGTGGGCGGAAAAGTGGCCGTCGCGATTTTATCCGCACTTTCGGATGATGACATATATAATGCGTTTCTCAGCGGAGACAAAAACGTGTTTACCCGGGCGGACGGAGTCGGGCCGAAGCTCGCCACCCGCATAATCACGGAGCTGAAGGAAAAAATTGTCGGAAAAATCGATGTGAGCACGGCTGTAACCGCGACGCCGAAAACCTCCGAATCCGGCGTCATAAACGACGTTATTTCTGCTCTGGCGAATCTCGGTTATCAAAAATCTGATATCATGCGCGTGATTTTTGCAATGCAACCGAACAAAGATGTGAGTTTCGACGCACTTTTGAAGTCGGTTTTGAAAAAATTATCATCCGGGGTATGAAATGAAAAACAGCGATTTGTCCGCGGAATTACTGGAGCAGGAAATCGGCGAGTATTCTCTGCGTCCCACGAATTTGAATGATTTTATAGGGCAGGAAGCCGTCAAGGACAATCTGAGCGTTTTCATACAATCGGCTAAAAAGCGAAATATTGCGATGGATCACGTGTTGTTTTTCGGTCCTCCGGGATTGGGAAAGACTACCCTATCCCAGATTGTGTCGAAGGAACTCGGCGTGGGTTTCAAGGCAACTTCCGGTCCGATTCTGGCGAAGGCCGGGGATCTCGCGGCAATTCTTACGAATCTCCAGGAAAAAGACGTGCTGTTTATAGATGAAATTCACCGGATGAATCATACGGTGGAGGAAGTTCTGTACCCGGCGATGGAAGATTTTCAGTTGGATTTGATGATAGGAGAAGGACCGGCGGCGCGATCCGTGCGAATTGATCTGCCGCATTTTACTTTGATCGGAGCTACGACGCGCTCCGGCATGCTTTCCTCTCCCCTGCGAGATCGTTTCGGAATTCCGCTGCGGATGGAATTTTACACCCACCGTGAATTGCGGATCATAATTTCGAAAAATGCGGAATTGCTGGGAATTCCGATTTCCGGGGACGGAGCCGATGAAATAGCCGGCAGATCCAGGGGGACTCCGCGCATAGCCTGCCGCCTTCTGAAACGGGTCAGAGATTTCGCGAT
>JAISCG010000134.1 GCA_031265715.1 Holosporaceae bacterium
TCATAACGGAATTCTCCCAGGGAGCGACTGCCAACAAAAGCGACGAATATACGACCGAATACTACGCAACGATTCGTCCGAAACTGTGGCTGCTGACCCTCGACAGAAACAGCCTGATTTTTCAAGAAAAAACGGCAATCGATATCATAAAACAGGTGCTGGATGATCTCGCGATCAGCGACGTCGAGGATAAAACCAAAAGCTGCGGGAAAGTTCAGCGGGAATATTGCGTGCAATACAGCGAAAGCAGTTTCGCTTTTATTTCCAGACTGATGGAAGATGAAGGAATTTTCTACTTTTTTAAGCATGAAAAAAACAAACACACCCTTGTGTTGGCCGACGCCTCGAGCGCGCACGCAAAACCTCCGGCCGGCGAATCCAAGGTGGAGTTTTTCCGTGGGGTTAACGATGTATTTCCGCTCGGAAAAGTCTTCGATACAAAAATGACAAGCGCCGTAAATACCGGCGGATATTCTTCCTCCGACTACAATTACACGATTTCCCAAACGGATCTTTTCGGAAAGCTGGACTGCAAATACAAAGGCGAAATGTATTACGAATATCCGGGAACGTTTTCGAAATTAAACGAAGGGCAGGATTTATCAAAACTGCGGGTGGAGTTGTTCGAATTTAATCACTGTTTGCTCTGTGCTTCATCGACGGCGGCCAACCTGACTCCGGGTTTTTTGTTTACGGTTGCCGAGCATCACGTTGAAAAATTCAACAAAGAGTATGTTGTCTACGAAGTCGAACATTCCTACAATTTTTCCGCTTCCTCCGGATTCATATACCGAAACCGGTTTCGCGCTTTCGAAAAAGGGGTGGAATTCCGACCTTCGAGGAAAACTCCGAAGCCTCGCATCTACGGAAATCAAACGGCCGTCGTCACATGCCCGTCGGGAGAGGAAATATTCCGCAACGAACACTGCAGTGTAAAAGTGCATTTTCACTGGGATCAGGCCGGAAAAAAGGACGAAAAAGATTCCTGCTGGATACGTGTCGCCCAGGTGCTCGCCGGCAGCGGCTGGGGCGGAATTTTCGTTCCGCGAATAGGACAGGAAGTGGTCGTTTCCTTTATCGAAGGCGATCCGGACAGGCCTCTCATCGTCGGCTGCGTGTATAACGACAAAAACATGCCGGCCTACACCGACAAGGAAGCGATGAAATCCTCACTGAAAACCGTAACATTCACGGACGAAGCGGGATTCAACGAACTGAGATTCAACGACGAAAAAGATAAAGAAGAAATATACGTGCATGCGCAAAAAGATGTGTACATTGATATTAAATATTCCAGAAAAACGGAAATAGAAGAATCGGACGATACTCTGGATTTGTTCAAGGGATCCCGAAATATCACGCTGCAATCGAAGGACGGCGCGATTCAGCATTCCCTCACGGTAAAGGAAGGGAACAGCCTGGTTATGCTCGAAAAAGGAGACAGTTCCGTAACATTGAAAGAAGGAAACAGCACCGTAACTCTGGAGAAAGGCGACAGAACAATTACCCTGGGAGACGGGAACATTTCCTACGATATAAAAGGTAACTGCACCTGGAAAATATCCGGCGATTTAACGATTAAAGTCGACGGAAATATCTCCGTGGAATCGGGCAAGGTAATAACAACGAAATCCGGACAGGACACAAAAATGGAGGCCGGCACTGCTTTCAGCCTCAAGGGAGGAACCGACGTAAAAGCAGAATCCGGCACCGCATTCACCATCAAAGGGGGAACCGACGTAAAGGCAGAATCCGGCACGGCCATGGCCATAAAATCCGGCATGGCGATGGATATAAAATCCGGCATGGCGATGGCAATAAAGGCCGGCATGAATTTGGACGCTGCAGCCACCATGGGAATGACTCTGAAAGCAAATATGATGCTGGAAGAACAGGGACAGCTGGGTGTTAAAATAGCGGGTCTCCAGGTGGAAGTAGCCGGACAGGCCATGGCCAAAATATCTGCGCCCATGATTACGATCGGAGGAGGGCTGTTGCAACTTGGATAATCTGGAAATAAAAGACGAAAACGGCAAGCTGCTGCGATCAATTTCCGTGGAAGACGGAGTTCCCCACGGGGAAATGAAGATTTTTGACGAAAACGGGCAGGTATCCGCTCAACTGATCTACGAAGACGGCGTATTATCCGGACCGGCGCATTTTTTTATGGCCGGAAAACCGACGATGAACGCTTCGTTTGTAAACGGAAAACTCGAAGGCGAAGCCGAGTTATTCGCAAACGGCGTCAAAGTCGGCCTGGCGAATTTCAAAAACGGCCTTTTCGACGGAGTCTTTACCTCCTACGACAATCTGGGCAACATAATGAGAATAGCCTCCTATGCCGACGGTCAGCAGGAAGGCGATTGCAAAACATTCTATCCGGATGGAAATTTGCTGGAGCATTCCGTCTACAAAAACGGCTGTCCGGACGGAGAAGTCGTTAAGTACTTTCAGGACGGAAACGTTATGGAAATATCGACATTCGAGGATGGAAAACCCTGCGTCATCGACACCTACGATGAAGACGGCTATTTAAAATCAAGAAAGGAGGTTTAAAATGGGACTGGGAGTTTGCTGCGGAGCAATGTCAATGTGTCCGTTCGGAGCGGCGCCGGGAACACTGGTATTTTTGCCGACACTTCTGATAATGGGAAGTGCCGGGCCGATGGGAACCTGCGCCGATACGATTCCGTTTTTAAATGTTGCTCCGTTCGGAGTGTGCATGAGCATGGCCAACCCGGCGACGGCGGCATTGACGGCGGCCGCTTTTGGAATCCTGACTCCCGGGCCGTGCATACCGACGCCGGCGGGAATCTGGCTTCCCACCAAACCCACCGTCGTGGCGAAAACGGGACCAATGCTGACAAGCGACTCCATGCTTATATGCGCTTTCGGAGGCGTAATTAAGATAAATGTTCCGGCTCAGTTTACTGTATTGATATAAAAAAAACTGTTGTAATTCTCTTGTTTTTACTTTATATAGAAAACGGAATAGAAAGGGAGTATAGAAAATGAAAAAAATAATTGCTTTAGCGTGTGCGCTGTTTTCGGCGGGAAATATTGCTTCAGCCATGGATTTGGCTGCAGATCTTAGGGATCAGTCAACTTTAATAAACGAGTCCAGATTTTACATGAGGGTAGATAAGGAAGGCAACGTTGTTGAAAAATACACCACTGCGGAGATAAATGATTTTTTGGTTGCCGTAAGTGATATCTACAGGACAACGAATCCTGACGAGCAAGTATCTCGTTTTAAAAGCACCTTTAGCGATTTTCTTGAAATCTTGGGGCTGGAGACTGAGAACTTTGATGGTTTTTGGGAAGATGAAGAAAGGTTTGCAGCATTCACCCATTTCAATAATTTTCTGTGGTGTACCTGCGGTTTGGAAGAATCCGCGAGAATTCCTATGTTCGAATATGAAAGAAATATCAGAGCTTCTTTGATATACGGTACCGTGAGCATAATGGATAAACAGGGGGAAATATGCTCTTTTTTTCCATTTTTCTCTCAAACACGGGAGTTCAGGGAATGTGTTGACGGTTACTACGAACATAGGGAACAGGAGAGAAGGGGGACTGACTTAGATATGGATTTTAATCTTGACATGGTTTCTGAAGGTGAAGAGCTTACCGAAAACGAACGTATCATCGCAGATGAGACCTGGTTAGAGTATAGCATTAATACTTCTCCGGTAGATCTTCTATGATTGGGACAAATATTTCTGATTGGTTCACGACTTTGTTTGTCTCTACTTTATGTGGGAAATGGAAGGGAATATAAAAAAAATTGACACAAATAAAATTATAATATATAATTATTGTGTTTTTAATTAATAAGGAGAGAAATATGAAGAAAGTTGTGTTGTCTGTTTTTTGTTTTACCACGTTTTTATACTCGGACGCGCTGCCGAAAAATACGGAAGAACTTCTGTTCCAGCAGTGTTCCGTTTCCAAAATAAAAGAGAATATGGAATATATGTCTGAAGATTATTCTCTCCCCGCCAACATCGGGCCCCTTCTGGGAAGAGCCTGCGCTACACATGATAAACTGAAAACAGACTTGCTTCAGGATATTGAGGCAATATGGAAAGAAGAACAACTTCCGGAAGTTCTTTCGCAGGCAGTTCTTAATGATGGAGGACGCGGGCGTGCAGTATTCGATGAGCCCGGACTTATATCGGCACTTTTTTGCCTATTGTCTTCGGGGGAAATTTTCCTGGGAACGGTTGATGTTGTTAAACATATAGTTCAAAAAGTGGCGGAAAACAATAACTACGGAGTTCCCATCAATATCGTATTTTTTCCATTTCTAATAGCTTTGCAAAACCCCGAGCTACGCGGCTTTTATACAGATTTCATAGATCGAATGTGGCAACAACTAAGGGAAAACAGTTCACTCGCTTACGGGAATAATAATATGCGCATTCGCCTCATCCGAAAAATATCTCCGATTCTGTTAGGAAACGATGGATTAGAGGGGAAAACTAAAATGGTGGTAATGCTTTATGTGGCAACTTGCTCCGAACTCGGGCTAAGAATTTGGGAAAATATTATTAAGAATGGGAAACTACCCGCCGATTTTAAAATTAGCATTTTAGATGATCTTCTGAAAAAAGACCTGGGCGGAGAAGTGAGGCGATTGAAACTTGGTCAAAAGCAGGAAAAAGTGCAGAAAGCAAAAGATGAGGTTATAAAAATCTTGCGAATCATTGGCGTAGACGCAGGGGATCTTATGGATAGGAATTGAAGAAGATTTTGAAAAGGATCTTGGCTAAAACTGAGAGAAGACGCACATGCAAAAATGTTACTACTCACCTAGCCGAAAATTTTGCTTACAAAATTAGTGGGTTGTGATACGTAATGTATAGATTATAAAAGTAAAAATGTTTGGATAGATGGAAGAAGTAACCTGCAATGAATTGCTAAGAGCAGAAAACGTTGAGCTTAGGCGACAAATCGGTATTCTCTTAGAAAGAGATTGCATTTAAAATTTGGGACTAGGATTTATCCTCATAGGGATTCCTTTAGGGCAAGTTCACACCACCGGCTTTAGCCGGTGAGTTGTTGATGAAAGGAGACCGACATGCGTAAATCGCACGATGTGAATCATCGCCGTTTTACGACGGACGAT
This sequence comes from Holosporaceae bacterium, assembly GCA_031265715.1. Taxonomy (GTDB): domain Bacteria; phylum Pseudomonadota; class Alphaproteobacteria; order UBA3830; family UBA3830; genus JAIRMQ01. The sequence goes on from JAISCG010000134.1 coordinate 5,132, forward strand.
CATTAACGGTTTTTTAACTTTTCATTGTGTGTTGCCGAAAATTTCGCTAATCTTAGAAAAAAGTGCCGGAGGGATGATGATAGTTGTATGTCCGTCGTGTTCGTGTAAATATTCCGTTCAGCCCGAAGCGATCGGCCGGGAAAAATTGGTGCGCTGCGCCATGTGTTGGACGACGTGGCAGCAGTCGTCTTCCGGTGAAATTGACAAACACCGGAGAGTTCGTCACATCACGAAGTGGACGTTTTTCTGGTTCACTGTTTTCGTCTCAATTTTTTCCCTGTTTTTTGCGAAAAGTGCGGTGATTAAATTCTGGCCGTCGTCCGTCGCTTTTTACGAAATGTCGGGAATTTTCGGCAGCGCCCAAAAATCCTTCATCATACAAAATTTATCGAATTTTTTTGTGGTAAAAAACAGCACGCTTTACATGGGATTGAAGGGCGAGCTGACCAACATATCCGACGACGTGCAGATTCTTCCAAGTATTACAATTTCACTGAAAGATGAGGATGTTATCCGAAAAGAATATCCCTACGAAAAAATTTGGAGGCACAATTTAACCTACAAAAAATTGCTCCCGGGGCAGAAAATCGTGTTCGAAACGGAGCTGCAGAGCGTCCCCTACAATAATCTGATCTGCGATATAAATTTGGATACCATATAGAAAAACAGATGCTTTTTTATAATATCAAAAATCTCATTTACAATTTGTATCTGCGTTTCGTCGAGATTCTCGGGATTTTTGTGTTTTTTTTGGCGATGGCGACAATTGTGGCGCTGATTTCCTACTGCTCGGAGGATCCCTCGCTGAATACGGCCATCGACGGAGGCGCGTCAAATCTGCTTTCATTGGTCGGCAGCTATTATTCGGACGTGATGATTCAGTTTTTCGGCAGCGCGTCCTACGTTTTTTCATTTATGTTGCTGTCGTTCGGACACCAGCTGATAAAGCATCACGTTGTTTCATTTTTCAGAGTAATATCTTCATTGATCGGATGCGTGCTGTGTTCGCTCTTTCTGGAAATTTCCAAAATTTTGCAGTCGGGAATCGTGGGGGATTTTTTATTTAATATTGTGAGCGGAAAAATCAACCTCGGTCGAAAATTGTATTTTTGGACATTCGTCGGCTGCGTTTTCGCAATTTTTCTCGGAAGCATTTTTTACGCTTCAAGATTTGATTTTTCTGCTCTGATAAAATTCGTAAAGCAATTCGGAAAAGAAAGCGGCATGCTGCTGGAAAAAGCTTCCGAGTTTACGGGGATCGCCGAGGTAAGTATAAAAAGAAGTCCGTCTCCGAAAAAAGCGGAAAAAGTCGCCGCGCCAGGATCCTATTCCAAAAAATTTTCGACGCCTCCGCTTTCACTGCTGAAAGAGGCGCAGCATATCGGAGAAAAATTGTCGGATTCCGAACTCAAGGGATATTCGAATGATTTGATAAAAGTTTTGGGAGATTTCGGCATCAACGGAGAAATTTCCGGCATAAGTCCCGGTCCGGTCGTTACCCTCTACGAATTAAAACCGGCGGCCGGGATAAAATCTTCGCGCGTCATCGGATTATCCGGCGACATCGCCCGCTACATGAGCGCCGTGTCTGCGAGGGTTGCCGTTATTTCCGGGAGAAATGCTCTCGGCATCGAACTTCCGAACAAAAAACGCCAAACCGTGTATCTGCGGGAAATTTTGGAATCCAATGTTTACGGAAAATCTCCGGCGATTCTGCCGATTTCTCTCGGGAAGGATATTTCCGGGGAAGTCGTTATCGCGGATCTTGCGAAGATGCCCCATCTTCTGATAGCCGGAACGACGGGATCCGGAAAATCCGTCGGAATCAATGCGATGATTTTGTCGCTGCTCTATAAATTGACGCCGGACGAATGCAAATTCATCATGGTTGATCCGAAAATGCTGGAATTGTCCGTGTACGATGACATTCCCCATCTGCTGACGCCGGTCGTCACCGATCCGAAAAAAGCGGTGACGGCTCTGAAATGGGCGGTGAAGGAAATGGAATCTCGATACATGTCGATGTCCCGGCTGGGAGTAAGAAACATCGAAGGCTACAATTCCAAGCTCAAAAATTTAAAAAAGACGGGGGAATCGGTTACCAGAAAAGTTCACACGGGATTTGATCCGGAAAGCGGAGCTCCCGTTTACGAAACCCAGACGATAGATCTGGAGCTGATTCCTTATATAGTAATAATTGTGGACGAAATGGCCGACCTTATGTTGGTCGCCGGTAAAGACATAGAAATAGCGGTGCAGCGACTGGCGCAGATGGCTCGTGCGGCCGGGATCCATCTGGTTATGGCGACCCAAAGGCCGTCCGTGGACGTTATCACCGGCACGATTAAGGCGAATTTTCCCACGAGAATCAGCTTTCAGGTCAGTTCTAAAATTGACAGTCGCACCATTTTGGGAGAGCAGGGCGCGGAGCAGCTGCTGGGGCAGGGGGATATGCTCTACATGGCGTCCGGCGGGCGAACCATAAGAGTTCACTGTCCTTTCGTGAGTGATACGGAGGTGGAAAAAGTGACCGAAAACCTCAAATCTCAGGGGGAGCCACACAACATTTCCACAATTTTGGAAGACGATGAAGAGCAGTCGACCGATGACGATTCTTCGGATTCTTCCGGGAATGATCCGATGTATAATGAGGCGGTGGCGCTGATTTTGCGTGAGGGAAAAGCATCCACAAGTTTTCTCCAGAGACATTTAAAAATAGGATATAACAGAGCGGCGCGCATAATTGACATGATGCAGGCGGCCGGCATCGTTTCGGCGCCGAATCACGTGGGAAAAAGGGAGATTATAGGACGATGATGAAGAAAGTTTTTGTGACGGCGCTGTTTTTTTTCGCCGGGGCGGGATTGTGCGAACAGAGCGAAAAAAACGATGATCCCATCGCGGAAATTGAGGATTACCTGAACGACATCACGACTTTCGAATCCGATTTCGTTCAAATTGATAAAAACGGACGCAGTTCCGCCGGACGCCTGTTCATAAAAAGACCGTTTCTGATGAAAATGGTCTACAAACAGCCGCCGACCTACGTGGTGATCGCTAAAAAAAATAAAATCACTCACTACGATCGCGAATTGAAAGAAAAAACGGAGACATCGATGCATTCGTCGCCGCTGTCGTTTTTTTTCGGGCGAAAAATTAATCTCCGCGCAAATTTAAAAATTTTATCCGTTCATGATGACGACGACGACATGTTGACCGTTAAATTTTGTAAAAAGAATGAAGATGAAGAAGGGGCCGTGACGCTGGTTTTTTCGAAAAATCCTTTAGCGCTTCGAAAATGGATCGTTTATCCCGATAAAAATGACGAATCGCCTTCCGGAACCGTCGAAGTTTCTCTTATCAATTGGAAAACGCAGCATTCCATTCCGAATGACGAATTCGAAAAATATTTTTGACACCCACCCGAGTCTGAGGTGCAACAGGGAGGCACAGACACGATGGTGAGCGCTTTTGCACAAATCCCTTGTGATTTTCTCTGAAATTATGTAACATCAGCTCAGTATGAAAGGGAGTTTCGTCTGTGAAAAAAAATATACATCCGGATTATCACGAGATAAATGTTGTTATGACCGATGGTTTTGCGTTCAAAACAAGGTCAACCTGGGGAAAAGAGGGAGATACGATAAAATTGGATATCGATTCGAAATCTCATCCGGCCTGGACCGGCGTTCGGCAATTGGTGGACACCGGCGGACAACTTGCGAAGTTCAAAAATCGGTATCAAGGGTTCGGCATCAAGACTTCCTGATATTTTATGTTGTTGCGTAGCGGAAGTCTGCTTCTGTCGGTTGTTTTTTCGGTCGTTGCTTTTGAGGGGGGGTGCACTCCCGTAAGTGCGGCGGTTGTTGTCGACGCAAAAAACGGCAAAGTCGTTTATTCCTACAACGCCGATCAAAAGACCCAGCCGGCGTCCCTGGCGAAAATGATGACGCTTCTTTTGGCTTTCAGGGCTCTGCAGAGCGGAAAAATTTCCCGCGACACGATGATTACGGTTTCTCCGCGCGCGGCGGCTCAGCGTCCGTCGGTTTTGGGATTAAAAGTCGGCGAACAAATCAGTGTAATTAACGCGATCCTGGCGTTGATTGTGAAATCGGCCAATGATGTTGCCGTCGCGCTTGCCGAACTCGTCGGAAAAAATGAAAAACTGTTTGTGGCAATGATGAATAGGGAAGCCAAGCGCCTCGGAATGAAATCCACAGTGTTTTATAATCCGTCCGGGTGGAAAGATCCCAGACAGATGACGACCGCAAATGACATGGCCAGGTTGTCGAGGGCGCTGCTGAACGAGTATCCCGGGTATTATCATTTATTTTCAAACAAGCAGTTCAATATCGGCGATAAATGCATAAGAGGACACTACGCTTTACTGGGAAAAAGAGGCGACATTGTCGTGGACGGCATAAAAACGGGGTTCGTCAATGCCTCCGGATTTAATTTGGTCGCTTCCGCCGTAAAAGGAAAAAGACGCCTCATCGCGGTTGTTTTGGGCGGTAAAACCGTGAGAGAGAGAGACGGAATCGCGTATTTCCTTCTGAAAAAAGGATTTGAGAAAGCAGCAAACAGCAGGTTGTTTTCGAGCGTTTCACGCGTTGAGGAAAAAAAGTCTGAAAAGTCGCAAAAAATTGCCTCTCTTCTGACCGAAAATCTGAAAACGCCTCTGGCACCGCCGCTGATAATGCTTGGAATTTACAATAGAATCGATAAAGTAACATTTAAAAAGAAGATGGAAAATGAGTAAAGCAGTTCTGACACAATTAGATAACGGAATTCGTGTTGTCACAAAAAATATGGAAAATTTTGAAAGTGTTGTTCTCGGGTATTGGATCGAAGCCGGAGGCGTCTGCGAGCACGAAAGCGTCTGCGGAATTTCCCATTTTTTGGAACACATGGCTTTCAAGGGAACAACTTCCCGCAGCGCAAAAAAAATTACGGAAGAGATAGAATCGGTCGGCGGATACTTAAACGCCTATACTTCCAAAGAAAACACAGCGTTTCACGCAAAAATTCTCAGGGAAGATCAGCGACTTGCGATCGATATTTTATCGGATATTTTGCAGAATCCGACTTTTCCAGCCGAAGAGACGGAAAGGGAGCGCAACGTTGTTCTCCAGGAAATATCACAAACCCAGGATACCCCAGACGATATTATTTTTGATCATTTTCAAAATACGGCATTTTCAAATCAATCGTTGGGACGCTCGATTCTGGGAAGCGCGGACATTGTTTCGCGTCTGAGCGTCGATAATTTAAACGATTACAGATCGAAATATTACAACGCGGACAATATAATTTTTGCGGCAGCCGGCAGAGTGGATCATAATGAATTGCTGCGTCTCGCCGATGAGTATTTTTCCAAATTTAAAACGGACGTTACCCCGGTTCATGACGAGCAATATCAATATGTCGGGGGATCCTATTCGGATATTCGCGACCTTGAGCAAACACACATAATCATCGGATTTAACGGCGTGTCGAGTTTGGACGAGGACTACTATACTTTGGCGATAATGTCATCGCTTCTCGGTGGAGGAATGTCTTCGAGATTATTTCAGGAAGTCCGGGAAAAACGCGGACTGGCGTACAGCGTCTATTCGTTTTCGTCTTCCTACAGGAAAAACGGGGTGTTCGGAATTTACGCTGCAACTTCAAATGATAAGCTTGCGGAATTGTCGGACGTGATCGCCTGCGAGCTGACGAAAATTCACGGAGACATTTTAGAAGCGGAACTGAACAGAACGAAAGCGCAGTTCAAAGCGAGTTTGACCATGGCCGGTGAAAGCAATTCGGCTTCCTGCGAGCAGATTGTGCATCAATCGTTGATTTTTAACAGAATCATCGATCGCAGCGAAATTCTTCAAAAAATAAATTCGGTTACTGCGTCTGATATTAAACGTTTGGCAACGAAGATAATATCTCCCGCCGCCTCCGTTGTAACGGTCGGAAAAAGCGATGCCGAGTCGGTGTTCAAAGCTCTGGAAAAATACGATTTGAAGTAGGTACTGACGACGATTCGTTTTGTTAATTTAGAGGATACGAGGTTGATTTCGGTATTTCTGTCGTCAATCCGCTTCTCGGATCCTCGAGCACATCAAGTACTCTGCGGTTCTGCGAGGCGCATTTTCTTAAAAAATCCTCGAAGTAACTTAATTTCGCAAGGTCCATTGTCGATGAAAAATTGCGCATCGGTGGATGAGGAGGACCGACAAATGACTTTCACAGAGTCTGCATGGCGATCACACACACATTTTTTTAAAAACGACTATTTTTTTGTTGTCTTCTTTTTCTTCTCTTCTTTTATCAACTTCTCTAAATGCTTTTTTAATTCATTGGCTTCTTTTATTTTTTCCTCGGAAATCTCTTTTTCTGCTTTTTTGAAAAATTTTATAGAATCTTTTGCTAAACGCAACGCTCTTTCCAGGTTGGTAAGTTTCGTAAGATCCTCTTTTATAACCTTTTTAACAACAGTCGGTATTTTACTTTCATCTACGCCCAATTCTGATAAATTCGGATTTTCCAATTGCTTTGCGTCATTATCCTCCGACAATTTACGTGCCATTTCAAGAAGTTTACTCCCTAAATCATATGCGGCTTCTTTGTCAGGATTTTTTTGTCCGAGAACCTTATCAATGGAAGGGTTAAGCCCTGTCCGCTCTTCTTCACCTAATTGACAATACTCTGCCGTGAGGTAAATCGGATCCTGTGAAGCAAGTGTCGGCCACGATATCTTTGACATATCAATATATATGCGCGCTTCACAGATAAAACCGCTCAAAAACAATATTACTACCGCGATAAATTGAACAATTTGTTTCATTTTATTCCTACTTATTAATAACATATGTATCATTATTATGTGTAAAAGTTAAAAAAAAGTATATTTTTTTAAAAAAATACAAATTTAGTAAAAAATATTACAAAAAAGCTTGACTTTTTGTTTCGCGAGCACACGATAAAAAAGACGCTCGGGTTTTCGCGATCAACGTATTTTCGTCGCAAAAGGGCACTTTCGGCTTTGATACGAGGGGCGGAGATTTCCTCGCGGAGGCCGAAGCGTTTTCGCAGCGTGAGTTGGGGAGAGCCTCAGCTTGAGCTGATTTTGCAGATTCGCAGGGAAAATCCGACCTACGGCAAGGCAAAAATTTCGCCGATTTTGCGTCGCAATCAAGGTCCAGATCTGAGCGAAAGCACAGTCGGACGCATGCTGAAAGTTCTGTTGGAGAGAGGATTGGTGCAGAAATCCGCTCATCATTCGAGGAGCGGTTCCTCAGACTTCTCATACCATTCTTCGTTTTAGCTATCGAAATGACGTGCTGGTTTTCAGGTACTACAAGTCTGTATTTCGATAATCAAGAATGAAGAATGGTATCAGGTATCGGAAATTTGTTGTATAAACCTTATTTGCGAATATTTATAAGGTTTATACAACTTCCCTGCTTTTTACCGGCAAACTTTATTTTACGGGCGAGGAGGAGTACGTGGTTTGACTGTTTTTTGCAGCAACGCGGCAGGAGAATTTCTAACAGATTCTATATCGGGAGATAAAAACCCGGTTGCTTCCAGAGATATCTGCAGAGCTTCTGTTTTCAGTTCACTTTCTCCAGGGATCGATTTTTTACCTGTTGAAGCATGACTATCCTTCAAAAAATTTACTAATTCCGTGGTTGGTTCGGGCAAATTTACACCATGGTAACTAAGTGTAAATCCTGCAGCAGAAAACGGATTACTTCCGCCCGGAAATGCAGCTAAAAACTTCGCTGAAGGAATCACCGGTATTCTTCTTTCCTGAACATCATCCAAACCAGGTAGTCCCGCTTTATCGTACGCTTCCACGTAGCGAACAGAAAGTGCTCCGCTTATTCCGCCATCGCACTTCGAATGAACGATGAAATCGCCGGTGCAAGGTATAAAATCGCTTTTAACAAACTTTTTCCCATTTTCAGGTACCGGAATTACAAAGTCCCCGTCCCTATATTCTTTGTTATTTAATATCTGATCCAAATCTTCAACGGTTTTTATTGAACTTCCGATATTTTCAGGATAAATAGTGATAAATTTTCCGATTTGAGAAACTGCATCTTTTTCTCTGTACCTTGCTCTGGCATAAAACCTTCTCATTGCCGGCGCAGTTGTCACAACTTTGAACGGAATGTTGAGGTGATTCAAATAGGTGATGACAGCATTAACAACTTTTTCGGCAGATGCAATCGTTGCCGACACGTGCACTTTCCAACCTCCTTCTGATTGCAAGGTCCCACCGTAGAAAGTTTCTTCTGTATCAAATCTACCAAGCAAATACTGCGATACCGGAAAAGGATAGGTTACAACACTCTCTCCCTCACCTAAACCTGAAACCAACCGACCATTCTCAACAGAAGCCTCCTTCTGTTTTTCATAATCAATTAACACGGATATTCCCGGTATTTTTGTACCTCCAAGCTTAAACGGAGAAAAACGGGATCTGTAATCCACATATTCTTCTCCAAAATGGCGATTTAATGCGCTATTGTACCGATAGTCTATTATGAAATTTTTCTTATTTATCTGTTCTCGCTTAGCCTCAAAATCAGCAACACTCCATAGAACCCCAGGAGCAGCGGCTTTTTTAAAATCTCTTCCGTTCCCGGCCGTTTCCAAAAATTTTTCTTCAGATATCCCCAAATCGCCAGCTATAAGACTAATCATCTTAGCGGTATCGTAGTATAACGCAAGACATTCGTTTAATTTTTTTTGCGCCTCCAGTATTCCTCCGATTCCCGACCGTACTTTTATAAAAGCTCCTATGTGCTCGGACGCCGATATAAGACCTGAAAGCTGAGGTTTCAATTCATCGGAAAATATTTTGGCCAACGAACAATAATTTTCTACCAATTCATCGTAATGGTTTCCGTCGGAATTAACATTTGTAATTTTTTGCCAAATATCGTTGATTCGATCTTTATGCTGCATTATTTCATCAAAAAATCGTTGAGCAAGAGGTTTTATTGTTCCCGGCCCTTTTGCTGCATCGTCTCGCGCCGGATCGTATATAGGCGCTGCCGCATTAACCTCTGCTGCCGTAGAAGACATCTCAAATACCTGCACCAAACATAACATACTCAAACAAAGTAATATTTTTCTCATTATTTTCTCCTAAAATTACTATAAATATAATAGTATCACGCAAATATTACTATTTCGTTAATAAAACAAAAAATAATGCAATTATTTTTATATTTATGAAAAATAAATTTCTTTTCAAATCAAAGCATGAGTCTTTGATAGATATGTCCGCGCCCTATTTCGACGCCGAATTTTTGAATCAGCTCGGAGTTCAAAAGATGACTGATCGCATCCCGACTTTGTATATTTATTTTGGAAAAATTCGGAGATTTTACGATGCGCTCTCTCATCACGGTTTGAAGCAAAAATCTGATCAACGGAATCAAATCGAGCCCGCTGAGAAAAGATTGTTTGTGGGTGAAGTAGTCCTTCAGGAGGTTGCTGTTGTCCGACAAAAAAGATATTTTTTTAAAAACCGAATAAAGCTCCTCGTCGGTATTATTTATAATCCTCACGATTTCGTCGAGAACACTTCGGGAAACGTTCGGAAAAAACATTTTTGTTACGGAATATCTCGTCATCTCATTGTCGAATGAAGGAATAACAAAAGCTTCACTCTTCGAAAAATAATCCGTAATTTTTTTCGATTTCATATAATTGCCGCTTTCCAAAATAAAAACGCAATTTTTTTCCTCGAAAAATTTCGAAACTTTTTCCAGGTGATTGTCTTCCACATTTTTAATGCAAAAGCAGTCAATGCTTTTTTTGAACAAATCGCACTGTCCGTTGATCATTTTCACGCACTCCGGAACAGTGCAAAAATGAATGCTCACGTCCGTCGATTTTTTCTGAAATTCCTCCCGAATAAATTCGCAGAATATTTCGAAAGTTTTTTTGTAATTTCCGTACAGAAAAAAAACGCTTCCGGTCTTCACAAAATTCGCATTTATTTTTTGAAAATCAATTTTCACTTATTAAAAACACCCTTATATTTTCCACGATCCTGCTGCTCAACTCTCTGAGCAACGCGTTGTTGTTGCGCCCGTAGAGAGCGAGAATCACCTCCCGATGAGCGCCGGCAATGTTAACACCGGTGTGTACGGAAATCGGTTGCGAAAAAATTTCTTTCCCTTTTTCGTCTTTTAAAATCACGTCCGCCCGGTAGGACAGGCGAAGTCTCTTTGCGTTTCCGTCAGAGGAATGAGCGAACGGTTTTTCGCTGAAATCCAGAGTAATCGTCAGGCGATATCCTTTTTTTGCAAGCCGCAAATTCCTCAGCGCATCCAAAATAAATCTGCGCAATTTTTGCCCGTCTCGCTCCGCAATTACGTCAACGTCGATATGAGCATCCGAAACGTCGCACAACCCCTTGGAACAGTCGCACAGAGGAGTGAAAGAACACCCGGAACACAATAATAAAGCCAGAATTTTATACAACAAGGTTCAGTATCTTTCCCTTAACAAAAATCTTCCTTTTCAGAGGCTTGCCTGCGATGGCGCTCTGCACCGACGGCAGCTGCATAGCCATTTCAAAAACGACGTCCTCACCGGCGTCTTTGTCCACGGTGACGGTTCCGCGCAATTTCCCGTTAACCTGGATCGGCAGATCAACCGTGAAATCCTCAAGATACGCTTCATTGTAACTCGGCCACGGATTGGCGCAAACCAATTTTTCAAAACCGAACATGCTCCAGGCCTCTTCGCAGATATGCGGAGTGATCGGCGCCAGCATTTTTATAATGTCGCGAATAATCACGGAAAAAACTTCCGCGTTCGTTTCCATTTTTTCCAAAAGCAGATAAACGGAATTCACTCCGTCTCTTATGTAGGCAACGACCTTGTTCAGAGATCTTTCTTCGAGAGAATCCGTGACATTTTTTACGGTTCTGTGGAAATTCTTATACAATTTTTGTATGTCCGGATCCGCTCCGTCGACACCCGAAAATGTCCCGCATTTTTCGGCGCAAATTCCGCAGGATTTCGCATATATAAACAGACGCCACATGCGATTTATGAATCGCCAACATCCCTCAAGCCCTTCATCCGACCACGGAAAATCTTTGTCCGGAGGAGTATCCGAAACAACGAACAATCGAAGCGCGTCCGCTCCGTAGTTTTTTATGATAACATCCGGATCGACGACATTTTTCTTCGATTTACTCATTTTTTCCAAATGCCCGACGATTACTTTTTCCCCGGTTTTGATGACCTCGTACTCTCCGGACGAATTTTTGCGAACTTCCTCCGGGAAAAGCCAATCCCCGTTTTCTCTGCGATAGGTTGCGTTGCACACCATTCCCTGGGTAAACAAATTTTCGAACGGTTCCCGAACGTCAACAAAACCGCATTCGCTGAGAGCCTTGGAAAAAAATCTCGAATACAAAAGATGCAAAACGGCATGCTCCACTCCGCCGATGTATTGATCGACGCGCATCCAATATTTAATGTCGTCTTTTTCCAAAAGATTGTCGCTATTCGGATCATTCACACAAAATCTCAAAAAATACCAGGACGAATCGAAGAATGTATCGAGAGTGTCTGTTTCGCGCCTCGCATCGCCTCCGCAGCACGGACATTTCACATGTTTCCACGTCGCGTGCCTGTCCAAAGGATTCCCGGCTTCGGAAAAACTCACGTCATAGGGAAGCGAAACGGGAAGATCTTTCTCTTCAACCGGAACAATTCCGCATTTTTCACAGTGAATCATCGGAATCGGACATCCCCAGTAGCGCTGCCGAGAAACTCCCCAATCCAAAAGTTTGAAGAATACCTCGCGTTTTCCGACGCCGATATCGCACAATTTTTGAATTGCGGCCTCTTTGGCCTCGGCAACATTTAATCCGTTTAAAAATTCGGAATTAATCAGGACGCCGTCGCCGACATAGGGCAATTCGTCGTTTTCGTCCGAGGAAGCCACCACTTTTTTGATCGGCAGATTGTATTTCAGAGCAAATTCATGATCTCGTTCGTCGTGGGCGGGCGTGGCGAAAATCGCCCCGGTTCCGTAGTTCATCAAAACGAAATTTGCGACGTAAACCGGCAGTTTTTCACCGGAAAACGGATGCTCGACGACCACGCCGGTGTCTGCTCCGAGTTTTTCTTGTTTATCGAAAATTTCCTGCGCCACGGATCCTTTTTTAAAATCGTCGATGAACGTCCTTATTTTTTCGTTTGTCTGCGCCAATTTGATCGCAAGAGGATGTCCCGGGGAAATCGCCAAAAACGTCGCGCCGAAAATGGTATCCGGTCGCGTCGAAAACACGACAATTTCGTCCCCGATGTTTGTTTTGAAACGAATGGAGCAGCCGCAGGATTTTCCTATCCAATTTCGCTGCATCGTCCTCACTTTTTCCGGCCATCCGGTCAGATTATCGATTTCGGCAAGCAACTCGTCGACAAACGACGTGATTTTCAAAAACCACTGGGACAACACCCGCTTCTCCACCAGAGCGCCGGAACGCCAGCCGCATCCCCCGATGACCTGCTCGTTCGCCAAAACGCAATTGTCGACGGGATCCCAGTTAACCTCCGATTCCTTCCGAACAACAAATCCCTTTTTATAAAACGCCAGGAAAATCTTTTGTTGAAAACCGTAGTATTTTTCGTCGCAGGTCGCAAATTCTCGCTTCCAATCGTAGGAAAAACCGAGAGACAGCAACTGGTTTTTCATGATTTCTATGTTTTTGTAGGTCCAATCCCTCGGATGACCTCCGCTTTTAAGGGCGGCATTTTCAGCCGGCAATCCGAACGCGTCCCAGCCGACCGGATGCAGCACCGAAAATCCGCACGATCTTTTAAACCGGGCGATTATGTCTCCGATGGTGTAGTTTCGGACATGCCCGATGTGCACCTTCCCGGACGGATACATGAACATTTCCAGAACATAGTATTTTTTCCCGGATGAATTGAAATCCGCATGGAACGAGTCATTTTTTAGCCAAAAATCCCGCCACTTCGATTCAATTTCAACAAAATTATAGGGAGCCGTCTCCGATAAATCTGCAACCATCTTTTTCCTCTGGTAATAACTCTCGGTATTGTACACAAAACAGGCATTGTTAACAATCCGCGCTTTTTCGGTATTTTTGTCATCGCGTTCGTTAACAGTGCCTACAACACCGATGGAATCAACTAAATTCGAAATTTTCGAACTTTAAAATGGGCGTCGAAACACCGTCAAGCCAGAAAATCGGCGTCATCATCGATAAGATCGGCGGGATTCCCCTCAGGCGGCGCAAACACCACCGGTGGAGGCAGTTCTCCATCTTCGTACACATTAACGAATACGTGGGAACCTAAATGATAAAAATCCCTGCCCTGAAGTATCAAAAAATTGATCAAATCCTCTCTTTCCAACCGAGCAATCTCCTGTGGCCAAGTTTTCTTCTGAAAACAGCATGCCTCAATAATATCCTTAGTACTTGCATAAAATGTTGTGAAATACCTGATCGCCTCCATACTTCTTGACAAAACAGCGTAACTCAATGGAGTGAGATTGTTCTGATCTCGTGCACCAATATCAAAACCGTACGTCTCTACAAGAGTTTTGAGTAAAATTTCATTTCTCGACCAAGCAGCATCATGCAGCAAAGTACATTTAGAGGGCTTTCTAATTACTTTAAAGTCTGCTCCGTGTCTCAACCAGACATTCGATTATATCCGGTCTTCCCAACCGGGCAGCCGCCTGCAACGGGCTTGCACCAGTGATGTAAACCTCCGTTCTTCCCTCTAGGGTCCGGAGCGGCTCGTGCGGAGAAAGCTCATTATTACTTTTAATAATATCTGCAAATTTTTCGGAGCAACCTATCAGATGTTCGATAATATTCTTATTTCCTGACCAAATAGCATTGATTAATAGGCTGGACAAGTTGCAAACCCATTCAAAATGAACAAACATATCCGGACTCATTAGGAATTGAATCTGATCAATATCTCCTGACCTGAAAGCACTCTCCAGTGCCCTCACAGCATTTGTTTTTGCCGGATCAAATGTCAAATGCATACCTC
>JAISCG010000136.1 GCA_031265715.1 Holosporaceae bacterium
AGCTATTGCTACTTTTTGTAGATTATTATTTATAGTCATGTTTGTCCTCCACTAATTTAAAAACACAACTCATTAAGTGAAGAAAAATCGCAAACGCGGTATCAGGAAAAATCATCTAGGTGATTTTCCCCTAGGGGTACCCTTAGGTGATTATGATTGGAATTGAGGAATATTTTATGAAAAAACAGATGGAGTCACAGAACCCCATCTGAATCAAATAATTCTAAAAAGACGATAAATTGCGAAAAAGGGCTATGGAAATTAATTTATTCTATGCATTTCATTTCCATTTGTTCCATAACTCTCAATCACTATCCGACGACCATGGTTTCACGACACGCCGTGGCGTCGGTGCACTCGACAGCGGCGGCAATGGCGTTAGCCGGGAAGAACCGACCTTTCGGAAAGGAGGATTAACGGCGCCCTTGCTCGATCGAGCAACTCTGCCCACTTTGGGTTGTGTGAGAATCGGCAGCGTAACGGTGTCCTTGCTCGGTCGAGCAACTCCACCCATTTCGGGCTGTGGGGGGATCGGCAGCGTACAAGTATGACTGTTTCCCAGCAATCTTTCTCGAATCTCTGATATGGATTCTTTTCGTGGATGGATCGGCGGATGACTGTTTCCCAGCAATCTTTCTCGAATCTCTGATATGCATTCTTTTAAATCAGTAGCATCTTCGAATGGATCACCAAAAAACGGTAGAGAAGCATCCCATCCGGACATCCTTTCTACCCAGTAGTGAATAGCATTTAAAATATTAGTACTCGAATTTATAATTGAATCACAAATTGCTATTTTTTCATCCAAGGGAATCGATTGCTGATTAAGTTTCGTGTTTATAAAATTACTCTTCCAAGAGTCCAGTATTTTTAGACCTTCCATTACATTTATTTTTTGTACTTCTCCGGTTACAGAAACTAACTTGAAAAAAAGCGTTTTCATATCTACTGCTACATAACGGGTTACTCCATACTTAAGATGTCTTGGCACATCATACGGGAAAACCCCCTCCGGTATTATTTCCATTACTTCTTCTGCAACGTCGCATCCTACGCCGCACCATGAACGGGGAAAAACTCTTTTGGGGATACAACCACTGCTACCCACCAGATCTTTACGTATTTCTGAAACATATTCTTTTACTTCATTCGAATTTTCATTTGGAAGAAATCGAAATTTTTTATATCCAAAGCTTGCCCAATAATGAAGAGTATTTAAAACATAGATGGCTGATTTTATAATGGCGTCACAAATTTTTACCTTATTTTCCAAAGGAATATCTTGCTGTTCCAACCGAATTTCTGCCAATTTTTTTGTTAAATTAATCAACCTACCTGTTGCATCAAAAATATTCTCTTTTTTGTATACTATCAGGCTACCATTATTAATCGGAATCGCTACTACCACAAGCATCGATTTGCTTTCTACATATGTATCTTTCCAATCATAAAATGGCTCGTTTTCTCGACAAACTCCAGCAAGATCTGAGGAATCATCAAGAGCAAAAGATGTATATGGCCTACCTAATTGTATTTCTTCTTCCCCAAAGACCACTCTATCGCTTCTTTCCATACCATTAATAAAAAAACAACAACAGACAGATAATAAACACAATTTTCTTGACATGCACATCCTCCCTCGACGAAGGGAAGAATAGCATTTGAAAATTATTTTATCAAGAAGTTATGTAATCCGATTTTGGAAAATAACAATTCTGTATTTTTATATATGGCGCTTCTAAGTTTTTTATTTTCAACTAAATCATAGCTTGTAAAATCCTCAAGATTACATCCCAATCGAACAGGACAATTCAGCAGAATTCTCATCGCATTTTCTGAAATAAAATCCAAAAAAGTTAGCACATCAGGGGATGTATACAACTCTCCAAGAATAACCCTCATTTCATAAAACCCTATTCCGTTATGGTTAAAACAACCTTCCCATATTTCCGTTATTTGATGAGATCGATGGTCTATATCACTCCATAGTTTTGAATATCTTCCCATGGTAGTTACATCAACTTCATCTAACCGTCCGAAGAGATCGATATTTCTCCATGCAGCATCGTTTTTTTCTATTTCCGAGCGAATGGGATCATACAAATACTGAAACCAATGGATGAACTCATGGAAAATAGCTAATTCGTAAGGAATTACGGCATTCACCACACGGCCGTCAACATCGTTTATCGCCGGCAAACTTAGGTATTCCGAATAGTTATGCGTCTTCCAGGGACATGGCAACTTTAGACGAGCTTCTGATACAGATGGAGTAAACACTTCTATTGAGAATCCCTCACCGTCATTATGCACAGAAAGATGAGACATTTTTGTCCATTTCTTCATATCAATTTTTGGAATTGGTTTGTTGAACCGGTTGTAATAATTTAGGAAAGGCAGTGGCCTTTTTCCTCTGATCTGTTCTACTCGACTTAAAATACCGAACAACAAATTTCTTCCGACGGGATTATCGGCAATTTTCAAAAAAGACAGCATAAACTGTTTTGTGGAAATGTCGGAAAAGTGATTTTTAGCTTTGTTGTCGAAAAAAATGATAGGTTTTCCGTCTTCACCCTCAAAAAATTTCCTGACAAACCAACGAGTTACCGGATTAACGGAAATATCCAAATAATAAGAAAAATCATCGGATCTTTTATCATCATCCAAGTTTTTGAATTCATCGCTTAGCGTCCCATCCGAATTGAGAAGTTGGAAGTCTCTAATTTTTTGGGAAAAAAATCCGATTTTTTCATCAATTCCGTACATGGCCAAATTAGCGCTCAACAGTGGAAGAATTTCTTCTGTCCTCGCATTATTAATAAGTTCCCGATTCAACAAACTCTCAATATCATTTTCCGACAATTGCGATTCCATAATGGCATTTCGCTGTGTCGGCAATGCATTCGGCAACGGCGGCAGCACCGTTGAAGGTGAAGGGCGTTTCAATTTCCGGCATTGTTTTTGGGAACAATTGACGACGCCTCCGTGAGTAGCTTCTTTCAATTGCGGTCTTATGATTTGTGGTTTTATAATAACCGAAAACCCGGCTTCCGCATTAATTAAACCGCCGCCCCATAATAAAGCTAACGCTATTTTTTTCAGATTATTATTTATAGTCATGTTTGTCCTCCACTAATTTAAAAACACAACTT
>JAISCG010000119.1 GCA_031265715.1 Holosporaceae bacterium
ACCAATTCATCAAGGTTTTTCGGTAATTTTAACGAATGACCCTTGTGACCAATTTGCCCGCCACTCTTTTTGACGGATTTCTCGCGGGAATTTTGAATTTTTCGAAAACCGTCGGTCGACGGAGGTTTTGATGAATTGCCTGAGTTTTTATTAAGCATTGCCCTAAGTCGGAGGTTTTCTTGTTCCAGAAATGCAATCTTTTCTAAGAGAACTCCGATTTGTCGCCTAAGCTCAGCGTTTTCTGCTTTTAGCAATTCATTGCCGGTTACTTCTTCCATCTATCCAAACACTTTTACTTCTATAATCTATAATCTATAATCTATACTCTATGTATCACAATCCACTAATTTTGTAAGCAAAATTTTCGGTTAGCTGAGTAGTAACAAAAAATTGGCTTTCGGCGCTTGACTCGAAAGACGGTATCTTCAGACTTGAATGGGCGGGAAACACCTAACTTAATGCGACGGGTGGTAAGGAAAAAATCCGGGTTCTGTTAGTTAATTCGGGGGCGTGTTTTCATCAAACAATCCGGGTTTCGGCGTAAAAATAACGACGGAGTGAAAGTATCCGTTTGTTCTGTCCTTCTTGGGTTTAAAAACATAAAATCCGACATAATCCGCTATTTTTGTGGTTGACCACAGCATAACGTCCAAAATCATTTTCACCTCTCCGTTCTTAATTTTCAGATCTTTATGTATGGACGCGGCATCGTATTCCGTGTCTATATCTCCGTTCAAAACGGTAATATAATTGTAGGTGTGTCCTGACTTTGCAGACTTTGAGGCTCTTGAAGGAGGAGCGCTTCCCCAGTCGTTAAAAGCCCACCATTTCATCACCGCCCGATTTTCTCCGACGCCTTTCACATAACACAGCAACACGCTTCCAAAATATTTGCTGTTTGCCCAGGCGCTATTACTGCTGTAATGCCCGACGCCGACGAAATACGAATGAAACGCAACGCAGGATATGTATCTGAGATCCTGTATTCTCACTCTTTTGTCGGTTCTCCCGGCAGAAACATTTTGGAACATATTCACGCCGCAGCGGGCGCAGAAATCCAGCTCGGCCTGAACACGCTTCGCCTTCGGAATATCGTGCAGATAATAAAGAATCGCAATTAATATCGGGATGGCAACTGCAAACTCGATAAAAATTGCTCCTATACGAGCTCTCCTAAGAGCCTGCCCCCCCCCACCGTTGTATTACAGTCATAATTTTAGACAACATTTTCGCTCCGATAGTTAATTCCTCACCATTATGGAGCGGAAAAGGTTAAGGAAGGGTTAACCGGGCGCAATTTCGCTAAACAATCCGGGTTTCGGAGTAAAAACCACAACCGTGTGCAGGTATGTCCCGAAAAGTTCTCCGCCAACACGTACAATCCTCAATCCCAGCCTCTCGGATAAAGAAAGTTTTTTTCCATCCGACGGCGATACATTATTCACGCAAAAACGCGACAATACTATCAGCTTTATCATATTTTCCCCGACGTCAAATCCATCGTATATGTCTTTACAGTTATAAGTAGATCCCACGACCGTTTTTATGGGAGAATATGATCTCATATCAGTTACAATATCAATGTTTGCAGGATTAATCCCAAGCGCACAGTTTGCATTAACCATCCAACAAAGCTTTGCTTTTCCGCCTCCCAAGCCTTTGAAGCAATAAAATTCAATCTGAGGAACGTACCCGCATGGCATTCTATACACCCTCGAGGTTGTCGGAGCTGTGGTGGAATATTGCCTTGTTCCTCCGCCAAAAAATTGCAACCACATGATGTGAGCTATTTTCATGATATCCGATCTGGTTATTCTTTTTCCCTCGGATCGTCCCCGGCTGATATTCTGAATCATACTAACGGCGCAATTGGTGCAGAACTTCATCTTGGCCTGCATTCGTTTATATTTCGGAATGTCGTGAAGATAATAGATAATCGCAATTAATATCGGGATGGCAACCGCAAATTCAATAAAAATTGCTCCTATACGAGCTCTCCTAAGAGCCTGCCCCCCCCCCCCGTTGTATTACAGTCATAATTTTAGACAACATTTTCGCTCCACTGGTTAAATATTCATCATTATTAATCGAAAATCGTTAATAAACGGTTAAACGGGCGGGATCTTGCCGAAATTCAATCGATTTTTTATATCTGTACAAATACAGTATCACGCTCAGGTAGATCAGCGGGATAAGACTGAAATACAGGCTCCAGCCGATGCAGTCCGAGATGACGCCGGAAATTCCGCCGAAAAATACTCCGCCCGTTTCGTGTATTGCCCAAAACAGGGCGTACATTGATCCGGTTTTGCACATGCTGTAGAACGTGGCGATGAAAGCGGTTGTAGCACATCCTCCGCTGAAGGCTTCGCAGGCGATTACAAAATCCAGAATCGGAAGAACGGTTCCCGTGTGCAATAAAATGACGTAGAAAAAGAAGGAAATCGCGTGGGCGACCCCGAAATAAAACATGGCGCGCGTCAGGCCGATCTTTTTTATGATATATCCTCCGATCAGCCCTCCGACGATAACGACCCCGGCTCCCAGCAATTGGGCATTCGCAATTTCGATTTTTGAAAAACCGATTTCCGTGAGAAACATGCGAGACATGCCCTGCATCATAAAATCAATGCTTTTGTAGAACAAAAGAATCGACAGAAAATGAATCCCGGTTTTATTTTTCAAAAAATTACGAAAACCGACAACCAAACTTTTGTTAACCGAATCGCGAAACACGGCTTTCAGTGATTTTGATTGATTGTCGACAATGTGCTCCGGCGGAACTCTCAGGAAAAGCACCGCGACCATCTGCAAAAATATCGCGGCGGCAGCGAACAAATACGCAATTTTCCAGCCGAAAAAACAGGCCAGGTACAATGTGCCGGTTCGGGTGAGGATCATACCGATTTTTTGGCCGAACCCCACGGCGCCGGCCACATATCCGGACCGGTCTTTCGTTATGCCGTCGATCTGATATGGGTAGAGGGCCACGCCTTTGCAACCGTCTCCCAGCGCGGTCAACGATGCGAAAAACATCAGCTGCAGCAGGCAGGATTTCGGATCGGAAAAAGACATTCCGATTACTCCCGCGATGAGAATCAGATATCCCGCAACAACCCAACTGCAATTTCTGCCGATTTTCTTTGATAAGTAGGGAATATCGTAATTTTCTATAAATACTCCCCAGACGAATTTAAACGTAAAAGGCCAGTGAAAAAACGAAAAAGCCCCGATGACGGAATTGGAAACCCCGGCGTCTTTCAGCCAAAAACT
>JAISCG010000162.1 GCA_031265715.1 Holosporaceae bacterium
CTTCTCCGATAAAATTTCCGTTTTCCGCTTTCAGGTTAATGCTTCCGCTTAATCTGCATGACGGCATGTTGTAATTAAATATCGACAGAAATTTATCCAACGGAAATGATGAAAAATCAACGGTTACCGCTTCGTTGGCGTAATCTGCTTTTACCTCTCCCAACTTTTTTTTATCCGATAACGTACAATTTATCCAGTATCTGTTTTTTGTTGCGTCCGACAGACTGTTTTCAATTTTGATCTTACAGGAGGGGAATTTTATTTCCGCATTTTTCAATAATATTTTTTTGAAAGATTTTCTGATTTCTCCCGCTGCGTTCAAAATTCCGGTTTCGTTCACCTTCGCATACAGATTAAAGTTATGATCGGAGGTTTCAAAATTCAGGTCTTTTAATTCTATACCGAATATCTTCGCGCTCTCGGCAACCGCCAGAATTTTTTTCTCGGAAACAGAAAAATTCAGCGAAGAAAATTTTTTATTATTCAGAATAAGTTTCGGAAATTTTCCTTTTCCGAAAATCATTCCGTTTTTGCAGCTGAAATTACCGGAACCGGATCCGGAAATCGGAAAAATCCTGTTCCAAAAATCCAATTGATTAAAATCAAAATCGAAGCAACACTCTTCTCCGATAAAAAACGATCCGGAAGATTTTACGGTTCCCTTCGGGCAGGTGAGCTCAAAATTTTCAACAAAAATACGATCGCGGATTTTTATGTTCGAAATTATTTTAAAATCCTCACCGAACAGAGTGATATCCGCCATTTTTTCTTCATTAATTTTGCAATCAATACCAGAAAAACCAAAACCGAAAACTCTTATTCCACTGACATTGCTCGTAATTTTTATCTTGCCTTTTTCATAAAAACACTTTAAATTACCGACGCTCGCTGCATTCTTCTTCAAAACGGAGTCTGCACGACATGTTAATCCGTTTGTGAAATCGAAATTTATATCCGAATGCGCGCGCAAATTTTTAAAATTTTCGACAAGAATCGGCGAGATCAAATTTAAAAAATTTTCGCAATCAATCTCTGTTTTTATATTTGCGTTGCGTCGAGACAAACACAAATACCCTTGACCTTTTTGTACGAAATTTTGATATTCCGCCGCGACGGTATCAATTTTTATCTCGGACATAAAATCATCGAATCTGCCGACGGCTGCGATTTTTATTTTATCGTTTTCGGCCGAAAATTCGTAGGCTGTCGCGGAACTTTTTGCAACCGCCGACAAATATCTCAAATTCCAATCTCCGATTTTTACGGACAGATGATCTTTGTCCTCCCGGGATTCGTAGCAAAAATTATTTATCGAATACACTTTATCCGAAAAACACAGAGAGCCGTTTGTAACGGAAAAATCTTTGATAAATTCTTTTATTTTTGAAATCCACAAAAGAACTTTTCCGGAATTTCCGACAGAGCCGTCTCTAAAGTTATCTTTTTTAAAAATAAAATCGTCGATGCCGATCGACAGTTTATCGAAAAAAGAATTTTGATTCCAAATTACATTCAGGAGTGTAAGCTCCGTCTTATCGGCCGATCGAATAAAAATTTTTCGAATTTTCCGACCGTCGACTCCCTCAACAATTAATTCGACATTTTTCGTTTTCAAAAAAAAAACGACAGAATTCAAAAAGATACTTCTCCCGAGATCCGTAAAAAATACTACCCCGAAAAGTGCAACAATAATTGCCGATATCTGCAATATTTTTCGTAAAAAAATCAAAACGCCTGTCCCAAACTCATAATAAATTGCATTTTGGAATCGATTCCTTTTCTTTTCTTCACGGGAAACGCCAAATCAACCCTTATCGGACCGATGCCCGTAAAATATCTTACGCCGATTCCGAAAGAATTAAACCAACGTTTTTTTTCGGTTTGCAAATCCGCATAGCGGGATTTGTTTTTAAAAATTTTTGCTCCGTCAAAAAATACGACAAGACCAAAATCAGCGGAAATTTTTCTGCGAATTTCAGCGTTAAACTCGACAGAAGATTTTCCGCCCATCGGAGTATCCGCCCCCACAACCATTTCCGTGGCAGTTTGCGCGGCATATCCTCTCACGGAGTTCATACCGCCGGCATAAATTCTTTTGTCCACCGGAATGGCGTCGATCGGTTGTCCCGTTATCAGTTTTCCCGACACATTAAAAGCAAAAATCGTTCGCTTCAGATCATCCAAAGAATAGTTATAGGAAAAAGCGGCGTCAAAATTTCGCATCTGATCGATCGCCGAATTTCTGAATAATATTTCCGAAAATTTCAGCGACGCCCGATATCCGGAAGTCGGATTCAGCAAATCGTCGGTTTTATCCCAAATAAGTTCCGGAGAAATTGAAAAACACTCGTACTTTTTTCCACTGTTTTTATTTCGAAAAAACACCTCGTTTGCATCAACATAATTTTTTTCCGCGCACGATCCGATTCTCAACAATAAATAATCACGCACTAAGTAACTGAATTTAATGGAAATATTATCGCTCTTTTTGAAAAATACATTTGTTAATTCCTGCCTTCCCGCGACGCTGTAATCAGCCATATTATTTTTCCAAAAAACATCGGGCTGAAACAGCATAACTTCAAAAGCGTAATCCGATCTTTTTTCCCGGGCGCGCATCGGAGTACCCTCGATCGCAAAACCCAATCTTTCTCCTCCGCCAAAGGCGTTATAATTTGTCCATCCCAATCTTGCGATAATCGATTTCAGTCTTTTTTGCACCTGCGATTTTTTATCAAAATTCATATTTCTCATGCCGGAATACAAAACACTGAAATCCACGGAATGCTTTTTATCTTCTTTCAATTCGATCGTCATCGGAATTTTTCCGTCACAAATTGATTTTTCATCGGGCTTAATTTTCACCTTCGAAAAAATTTGAGTATTCTTCAAACTTTCCGCCGTCGATTCTACTTTTGAAATATCAAAAAGCTCGTTTTCCTGCCACGCAATTCTGTTTTTCACAAAAACATCGCTTATCCCCGGAAACGACTTTACCTCGACATTCGAAAAAGAAACTTTTTGTCCGGGATCAATGATCAAACTCAAAACCGCCTCGCGCGATTCTTCATTTATCCGCACTTTTTTTTCGATAATTGTCGGTTTAAAAAATCCGTTCTCCTGCAAATCGTGAACGGCAAAACCGATGAACTCTTTTATTTCTTTGACCGATGCTTTAAATTTTCTCAATTCTTTGAACAAAACCGTCGAGTAGTGCGAATTGAATTTTTCGTCCTGATTAAGATATTGAACTTTCAATTTCAAATCGAATTTTTTTCCGAGATCTATATCAAGATTCACCACGGCGTTTTTGGAATCCGTTACACGAATATTGTAATTAATTTTCGATCCGTAATATCCGAGAATATGCAATTTTTTATGTATGGTTTCGATATCAGCAAAAATTCTGTCCTTCAGTGCGCGCATATTTCCGACCGGTTTACCCTGCTGCAAAAATGTGCGCAGTTGCTCTATTTCCGAAACTATTTTCGGCTCGGAAATAATATCGGCAAACGTCGCGATTATGTTTTGATCCTCTTTCAAAACCATTTCCACGCTGTAGTTAAAATCGTAAAAATCTGCTTCGTACGAAAATACTCTGCATGCGAAAAATAAAAATGCAATACAACTTTTTTTCAGCACCACTTGCCTCTCACGTAATTCAAATCTCCGGCGATTATTCCCGCGCGTATTTCCTCCATAAGTTTATTCATAAAACAAATGTTGTGAACCGCAATTGAAGATAATGCAAGAAGTTCGTTAGCTTTGAGTAAATAATGCAGGTATGCTCTGGAAAAATTTGAGCAGGTCGAACAGTTGCAATCGGATTCGATCGGACTGTCATCCGACGCGTACTGAGATCTTTTCAAATTAATATGTTCTCTCGTCGGGTGATCGCGATACTGCGGCTTCACGAGCGCTCCGCCGTGCCGGGCAATTCTTGTGGGATGAACGCAATCGAAGGTGTCAATTCCCAGAGCAACTCCGTTGAAAATATCGCAAATTCCGCCGATGCCGAGCAAATGAATCGGGCGGGAAAGATCCAATCCTTCCATGGCGGTTTCGACAACCTCGTACATTTGTTCTTTTGTTGATCCGAGAGTTCCTCCGATCGCCGTTGCAAAAAACGAATTTTCGCTGACAAACTCTGCGCTGCGTTTTCTCAGATCGCGATGCACTCCGCCCTGCACTATTCCGTATATTGCCTGGGAAAAATCATTTTTTCGAACAAATTCCTCCAGCGATCTTTTTTCCCAACGGTGCGATCTTTCCATCGACTGCTCGGTGTAATTTTTGTCGCTGTGATAGGGAGTGCATTCGTCAAATGCAACGATAAAATCCGCTCCGAGATTTCGCTGCACTTTCACGGATTTTTCCGGAGTCAGCAATTGCAGACTTCCGTCGCGGTAGGATTTAAAAAGCGCCCCCTCTTCATCTATATTTATAAGAGTGGATATTCCCGAACGTTTTCCTTTTATTTCCTCCGCCACCGATCCGTGTCCCAAACTGAAAATTTGAAAACCTCCGGAATCCGTCAGCATCGGCCCGTCCCATCCCATAAATTTGTGCAATCCGCCGCGTTCTTTTATGTACTCGGATCCGGGATACGAAAACAGATGATAGGTATTGGATAAAATTATCTGCGTTTTCGTTTCATATAATTGTTGCGGAGAGATTCCTTTAACGGAAGCTTTTGTTCCGCAAAAAATAAAAGCGGGAGTTTCAATATTCCCGTGCGGAGTTTTTAAAATTCCGGATCTTGATTTTTGATGAGATCCGACCGGGGTAAATGCAAAATTTCTATACATCAGGTTTCTACTTTTTTAATACTGCGACGCCGCATAATTTTACTAAAGGAACGCACAAAACAACAACAATTAATCTGATTACAAATGCGGCGGATATGTAAGTTTTCCAAAGTACCTCTATGCTCACGGGATTTTTTGCAAAAATCATCCAGGCCAGGGCAGAAAACACAAAATTATCGATAAAACTTGAAAATGCCATGGACAAAAATGATCTGAGCGACACATATTTACTTTTCATTAACTTTTTAAGGGTAGAAAATGCAAATATATCAATCAGTTGACTTACGACATAGGAAATCAGACTCGAAACGAAAATTACAAAACACGGAGAAAATATTATTTTCAGTTCGCGGTGCAGATTCACGCAGTCGTAATTATCGACCGTCGGATGCGAATTTGTAATTTTCATCACCAGGGTAAAAAACAGGTAGTACATAAAATTCATCCAAACGCATCTGCGCGCCGTTTCCGAACCGTAATATTCCGTGAGAATATTATCGACAGCAAAAAGCGTGGAAAAAATTACCGTGCCGAGCGCAACCGGATTATCCGTCGCAGAATATTTTGTGAGCCTCAGAACCTGCACATTCGATATAACCACGGAAATCGCGGAATACGCAAACAACCCGGTTTTTCCGAAAAATTTCACCGCCGCCAAAATCGTTACAAAACAAACAATTAATGTCAATAAACTTAAAAATTCAGCCATTTAGATCGTTCCGTATTTTTCTCCGAGAATCCCGTCAAAGAAGCGGATCGCTTCCGGTGCTTCGTCGGTTTTATCTGCGGTTATCACCATAACATCCGACAACAGATGAAAAAAAAATAACAGCAACTCACTCATTTTGTTTTTATTGCAATCGAAATCGTAGGATAACAGCCTCGATTTTCTGTTGGTTCCCCAAATATTTGATATGCGAAACGACACGCTGTTCATATCCGAAATAATTTCTCCCGGTGATCGAATTTTTCCGGGAAAAAGTTTTCTGTTTAAATTTCTGCCGTTAATGACGGTTGTCACCGCTTTCCCGTCCTGTTTCAGCACTCGAAAAATCTCATTTAAAAAATTTATATTTCTGTCGCCAAACTCAAAGCAGTGATTTGCAACGACAATTTCAAACGTTTCATCGGCAAACGGCAGAGAATTAACATCGACCGCCACCGTTTTAAAAGGACGAATTTTCGGCCACGGAACTTTTTCGGAAAAAGTTTTGGGAATCGCGCAGTACAGCTTCCCGTTATCCGATGCATTCAAAATGTCTTCGTCATACCCGATAAACAGAGTGCGCCTGTCCGAAATAACACTCTGCAACTTACGTACGACGTCCGAAGTCATTCCGGCCGCAGAACCGTTTTTATCCGAGACTCCCTGACAGAAACTCTTTGTATATTCCATAACTTACTTGTATAATGTTCCTCGTTCAAGTGTACAAGACAGTCGACGAAACCGGCGACACTTTGCATTTTATCGTACTTTAAAGGTGAATGATATGACTAAATCAGATTTGATAGAAAAGATTTCCTCAATTTATCCTTACATGCACACCCGCAATATTGAAACGGTTGTCTCCATCATAACAAATAAAATAGCGGAATCCCTCGCCGGGGGTAACAGAGTCGAATTGAGAGGTTTCGGATCTTTTTCCGTGAGAGAAAGAAAAGAAACCGAGGGACGCAATCCGAAAACCGGAGGAAAAGTCTCGATAGAAAGAAAAAAAATTCCTTTCTTCAAAGCCGGAAAACATCTGAAAGACATGATTAACGAATTCGGCGAGAGCAATTAATCCATGAATTGGCTTACCAATTTCGTCAGGCCGAAAATTCGCGCGCTGGTCGGAAATAACGTCCCCGATAATTTGTGGGAAAAATGTCCGGAATGCGAGCAGATGATTTTTTACAAAGAACTGACCGAGAATCTGCGCGTCTGCCCGCACTGTAACAATCATCTGAGATGGGGAGTAAAAGAGAGAATCGAAAATTTGTTCGATTCCGGAGAATTTACAAGAATAAAGTACGAATCGCGTTTGCAGGATCCACTGAAATTCAAGGACAATAAACGGTATGCGGATCGTCTCAAATCATCTCGCGAAAAAACCGAAGAGGACGACGCCCTCATCATCGGCCACGGTCGCATCGACGGACATAAAACCGTTGCGGTATTTTTCGATTTCAATTTTATGGGCGGATCGATGGGAACTGCCGTCGGAGAAGCTTTTATTTCCGCGGCCGATTTTGCCGTTTCCAAAGGATATTCGTTTCTGGCCATCCCCTGTTCCGGCGGAGCACGAATGCAAGAGGGAATTTTTTCGCTCATGCAGATGCCGAGAACGGTTGTCGCCGTGAACAAAATAAAAGAGGCGGAGCTTCCCTACCTGGTGCTGCTGACAAATCCGACGACGGGAGGCGTGTCTGCGTCTTTTGCGATGCTCGGCGATATTCACATAGCCGAACCGGGAGCCGTTATCGCTTTCACCGGACAAAGAGTGATAGAGGGAACCATTCGCGAAAAACTTCCAGCCGGGTTTCAAAAATCCGAGTATCTGCTCGAGCACGGAATGGTCGACATGGTCGTTCATCGAAAAGATCTGAAGAATACGATTTCAAAAATTATCGGAATTCTCACCCACAAAAAGTATTAACGCGGAGTGTTTTTAATGTTGAAAAAATGCAAAATATATTCAAAACAAGATTTCATCGAGCTCAGAAAAGCCGGCAAGCTGGCGGCTCATATTCTGGATTACATCACTCCGTTTGTTCAGAGCGGCGTCACGACCCTTGAGCTGGATCATCTTTGCAATGAGGAAATGCTGAAACATGAGGCAATCTCAGCCACTCTTGGCTACCACGGATATCCGAAATCAACCTGCATTTCGCCGAATAATGTGGTGTGTCACGGAATCCCGTCGGAGCAAAAATTAAAAAACGGAGATATTTTAAACATTGACGTTACAGTAATACTTAACGGATGGTACGGCGATACAAGTCGCATGTACGCCGTCGGAAAAATATCGGAAAAAGCGGAACAATTAATTAATGTGGCTCGGGAAGCAATGATGCTGGGCGTCAACGTCGTAAAACCGGGAATGTATCTCGGAGACGTCGGCTACACAATACAAAATTACGTCGAATCCAAAAAATTTTCGGTGGTGAGAGATTATTGCGGACACGGAATCGGCCGCGTTTTTCACGACGACCCGTCCGTGCTGCATTTCGGAAAACCGAAAACCGGATTACTCCTCGAACCCGGACATGTGTTCACCGTCGAACCGATGGTAAATGCCGGGGGCTATCAGACAAAACTTCTCGCGGACGGTTGGACAGCCGTCACGGCCGATCGATCACTGTCGGCTCAATTTGAACACATGATCGGAGTCACGGAAGACGGCTGTGAAATTTTTACTCTTTCGTAGAAAACAGACGCTGCTGACAAACGCGATTTTTTAGGAAACACACCTCGCAGGACCGCAGCGTACTTTGATGTATCCGTTATAATCCGAGTATTCCCTCCCCCTCCAAAATTTGATGGGAAGATCCGTCGAATTCTCCGGGATGAATCGGTTCGCTGCGTCCGCCCAAAATTTTCGCCAGAAACATTTCCGCCAAAGCTATGTAGGATTTGCGATTTTGTTCCCTTCGAAATCCGTGACCTTCGTCCGGATACAAAACGTACCCAACGGGCAATCCCTTGGCTTTCAGTGCCGCAACAATTTGATCGGCTTCTTTTTGATTTACGCGCGGGTCATTTTTTCCGTGAAAAACCAGCAACGGTTTTTTGATATCGTGCGCGCGGGTAACCGGCGAGTTTTCGGCAAGGCGTCGACGTCCCTCTTCGGTCCGGGGATCTCCCAAAAACCTGTACCACTCAATAAGTCCGAATTCCCAGTACTTCGGGAAGGTATTAAGTGTCGTCGTCCAATTCGACGGTCCGACCACGTCGACTCCGCAGCAAAAAACGTCCGGACTGAACGCCAGACCTGCAAGCGTGGAATATCCGCCGAAACTCCCGCCCATAATCGCGATGTGATTTTTATCCGCGATTTTATTTTCGATCACCCAATTGACGCCGTCCAGTATGTCATTGCGGATTTTATCGAGATTTCCGTCCGCAATGTTGATGAATTTTTTGCCGAATCCGGTTGATCCGCGATAATTTACCTGGAGAACGGAATATCCGCGATTCGCAAGCAGCTGAATAGTCGGTTCGCAGTTGTCGCTGTCTCGTGCCCAGGGGCCGCCGTGAACGAATATCACCGATTTTCTCGGAGCAGCCGTTTCAAAATCCGCAGATTTCGTCAGATAACAGACCAAATTCTGTCCGTCCCGGGATTTTATTATGAAAGGCTCTTTTTTCTGCAATTTGTATTTATCAAGGGACGGCAGTGCGGAAAACAAAAATCTGAGGGAAATCGGCTCCCCGGTTTTTGCGTTTCTTCGATACAAATAATGCTTTCTGCAACAATCCGACGAGTAATAATTCACCAGCCAGACGTCGTCTCGGTCGTTTCGCGAAACGATTTGCAAATTTCGCCCGTTTGCGTGTTTTTTCAGATACGCGATATCCTTCGACACGGCTCCGTCAATGACGAAAACCTCCGGTTTCAGATAGTCTGCGATCGCATACTGCGGAATAAAATTATTCGGATCGCAATAAAAACTGTCGACGTCGGCCGAATCGTTTTCCGCCAAAATTTTTTCGGAATTGTCACGCAGATCGTAGGCCACAAGAACACGTCTGTCTCTGTTCAGCGACGTGAGAGCGTACACAACGTTGTTGTCCGCGCGGAAGTGGGTAAAAACAGTGAATTTTGCATCTTCAAACGGAATTTTTTTGAACAACTCCGCTTTTCCGTTTTTCAGGGAATAATACTCGCGATCGCCGGCGGCAAGATTTTTTGCGGCCACTCTCAAATTAAAGTCGTTATCAAAGACAAAATCAAAGTATTCGTCGGTGTTTCTGAAAATAAGATCGATTTTTCCGGTGATTATGTCGCCGCGATAAACGTCAAACCATTTCGGATCATTTTTGTTGGAGATGATCACAGCTTCCCGGGGATATTTTTTGCTCAGAACACCGATACTAGAATTCGCTTCAAACGGCGTAAGATCTTTGGAAGTTCCGGTTTTTATGTCCAGACAGATGACGTGATAATTTTCGTTGCCGTCCTTGTCTTGTTCGATCAAAATATGCTCGCCGGTGTGCATCCACACAAAATTGGAGTACTTCACATCAAACTTTCCCAGAAGATTTCCCGAAAGATCGTCTATGCGAAGTTCGACCTCGTGTCCTTTGCGCGCAAAATAGGCGATTTTATCGCCGGCGTGATTCAATTGAACGCCGAATTTTTCCGGATTGGACTGCA
>JAISCG010000167.1 GCA_031265715.1 Holosporaceae bacterium
ACCGAGTTCGGCGCGAATCCGTGTTCAAGCCCGGCAAGATACACGAACGGTTTGAACGCGGATCCGGTTTGTCGCTTGGCCTGGGTCGCGCGGTTGAATTCGCTGCCGGAAAAAGAGTACCCGCCCTGCATTGCCAGGACTCTCCCGCTGTCCGCTTCGACAACGACAATGGCGCCCTGGACTTTCGGCAGCTGTCGAAGAGAAAATACCGTATCGTTTTTCTTTGTCGGCGCCACGTGAACGACGTCTCCGGCTTTTATTTTTTTCGCCCATTTCAAATCCGAATTTTGAATTTTTCCGACTGCTCCGGTTTCCGTCAGGATTGCGCAATTTCCGGTCGCGCAGGACAAAACGACGGCCTTTAAAAATTCTTCCATGCCCTTTGTTATCTGAATTTCCCTCAACCTTGCCAGAGTTTCGGACTGAGATCCCGTGACATTAATTACGGAGATCGGTCCGCGCCATCCGAAACGGCGATCAACTTCCTCGAGACCTTTCCGCAGCGCATTGTAGGCGCACTGCTGAAATTTCACGTCCAGAGTGGTGCGAATGATCAGGCCTTCTTTGTTAAGGCTTTGAAACGGGAATTTTTCGATCAGATATTTTCGAATTTCCTCGGAAAAATATTCGGCGCAGTTTCCGACCTGATCATCCGGCTCCGCTGTTTTCAAATTTTCCCTCAGAGCCTCCTCTTTTTCCTGCAGAGTAATGTGCCCGTCTTCAAACTGCCGATTGATCGCCCAATTTCTCCGCAGCAGAGCCTTGTCGCGGTGCCTGTGGGGATGATAATTATTCGCGCCTTTCGCCAGTATCGCCAAAAAAGAGCACTCGGCGACGCTGAGCTCGTCTATGGTTTTGTTAAAGTAAGTCTTCGCCGCCGCCGCAACGCCGTAGCTTCCCAGTCCCAGATAAATTTGGTTCAGATATAATTCCAGAATCTGCATCTTGGAAAGCGCATTTTCGATTCTGTAGGAAAGAATCGCCTCTTTTACCTTTCGCAGATATGATATCTCATTGTTTTTTATCAGAAAAATTCGTGCAACCTGCTGCGTAACCGTCGACGCTCCCTGGGGACGTTTTCCGCTTCCGACATTTTTAAGATTGACGACGACAGATCTTGCGACTCCGAATAAATCTATGCCGTGGTGCTCGAAAAAATGCTTATCCTCGACGGACAAAAAAGCGTTGATCAATTTTTTCGGAACCTTGTTCACTGGGACGAAGTATCTTCTCTCACCGGCGTATTCGCAAAGTTTGCTGCCGTCCCGCAGGAAAACGCGACTCGACAGATCCGGCGAATACTCCTTCAATGAGTTGTGATCGGGCAAATCAAACGAAAAAAAATCTTTAACACATAAAACCGACAGCACACCGGCTCCGACGCCAAGAAACAACATCGTTTTAAGTGCAAATTTAATGCAACTCATCGGTTTCACTTTCATTTTTCCCGTCTCCAAAAAAGTTATCCAAAGCATATTTTACGGCACTGATCGTTTTATTACGAAAATCTTGCGAATGCAGCAATTCATTATCTGTTTTATTCGAAATACATCCCAGTTCTATGAGAACAGCCGGTATGTCGGCTTTGAGTATTTTCAGCTCGCCGTTGCGGCAGGGTCTGTTTTTTATGCGGCAGGCGTTTGGAATATATCCGACCAAACGCTCGGCAAATTTTCGAGATTGCGATAAAATTTTGTAATAAGTTCCCGGATCAACGACCGAAACATCCGGCATATTTTTCAGCTGATCCAAATTCGGGAGCGTGTAAACAGACATGCCGCGCAGTTTTTTGTCGTCGTTGCTGTCCGTGTGAAGGGAAATTAAAAAATCCGCTTTCAATGTATTTATTTTTTTAATTCGATCTTCGATGGGGATGAAAGTATCGCTGTCCCGGGTGAGATAAACCTTGTATCGATTGCTCGCCAAAAGCGCATTTCTCAGCTCAATGGCTGTGACCAGGGTGATACTTTTTTCGTAATTTCCGGTGATGCTTTTGGTTCCCGGATCCCTGCCGCCATGTCCGGCGTCGATAATAACCGTGTGTTTCTTATTGATCCGAAAACCTATTTTTACGGAATTTTTGGTGTACTTCTTCGACAGAAACGTAACGTTTTCCTTCAGGGCTGCGATAAACATCAGAGATGAAGGCGAAAATTTTTCAAAGAAATATCCCTTTATAATTTTGTGAGAAATTTTTTTCGCGGTCGGCGCGGCAACCTCACGATTGAACGACAGCAACACTTTGACTCCGCCGGAAAGAGTGTGCACCCGCGGGGTAAATGAAACCGCTTCATCAAAATCTATACACAAAAAACAGATATCTTTTTCTTTTTTCAGATAGACTTTCTTCACGACCTGCAAAGGAAGATTTTCTCCGTAGCTGTTTGATGTCAATCCTAAAAAAACAAGAAAAAGCACAACACACTTCTTTAAGAGAAAAAATCGCAAAGCCACCTTCCCAAACCCTGCCGACGTTTCAAACCGCTCACGCAGCAAATTTCTGTCATATTACTACGAATTAACCGAAAAGCATTGCAATTATTTCTATCCCGATTCACACACTGCATATCTCGCTTTTTCTTGGATGCATCGGGTGGTAAGGAAGTCTATTGAAAATTCATGCTCGGTTTTGTACATTGAAATCATAATTTTTTATGGAGGTTTTTGTTATGGTCGTAGATGTTGCGATAACCGGCGAATTACGCGCTTCTTGCGTCAATGTTGTGGGGGTATATTCGGACGGT
>JAISCG010000020.1 GCA_031265715.1 Holosporaceae bacterium
GGTACAATAAAAACACCCGCGCGGAAGAAATTTCGGTGAAAGATTATATTGAATTGATGCGAAAGAAAAATTATACATAAATTT
Organism: Holosporaceae bacterium; assembly: GCA_031265715.1. GTDB lineage: Bacteria > Pseudomonadota > Alphaproteobacteria > UBA3830 > UBA3830 > JAIRMQ01. The sequence goes on from JAISCG010000020.1 coordinate 85, forward strand.
GAAAGTGACTTTGATATGAATAAATTTAAAATTTCAGAATGGATTCCGGAGATATTTTTATCCGTGAAAAAAAACTACGACGCCCAATCGTTTTTTTGCGACGTTAAAGCCGGATTTTTGGTATCCGTTGTCGCATTTCCGTTGTTCATGACATTTGCGATTGCCTCCGGCGTGTCTCCGAGCATCGGAATCATGACCTGCATCATTGCCGGATCCCTCGCATGTTTGCTCGGCGGAGCGCGATTTCAAATAGTCGGCCCGACCGGCGCTTTTTCAATGATCGTTTTCAGCATAATAAAAAATTTCGGTTTTGAAGGAATGACCTGCGCCCTCATCATGGCAGCTTTCATGATGATAATATTCGCCTTCGCAAAAGTGGGAGATTTGATCCACTACGTTCCCTATCCGGTGACGGCCGGATTCACCGCCGGCATAGGATTGTCCATCATCGCGACGCAGGCGGGATCATTTTTCGGACTGCAGCTCGACGTCGTTCCGACGGATTTTTTTGAGCGAATATGTTGCTACTCGAGATGTTTTTACACCATGAACACTCATTCTTTTCTGCTGGGAGTCGGTTCGCTGATATTTTTATCCGTTGCTCAAAGATACAAGCCGAATTTGCCGAGATACTTTGCGGTTCTGGTGATAGGAGTGATTTATTCGCTGATATTTCAGGATGCGCAGATGAGTACGATCGGCAGCAATTTTGGAAATATATGTTTAAAATTACCGACGTTTTCCGTTCCCGAGGATTTTATTTCCTGGTCGAATTTTCGGAAATTATTTTCCGCGGCTTTTGCAATCGCTTTTTTGGGCAGCATGGAAAGTCTTCTGGGCGCAGTAATATCCGACAATTTGTCCGGACAAAAGCACCGGTCAAATATGGAATTGCTGGGACAGGGACTGGCCAATTTGGGATCCGCTGTTCTGGGTTGCATTCCGGCGACATGTGCACTGGGCACCACATCGTTGAACGTGAAGGTCGGAGCGAAAACTCCGATCGCCGGGCTGATTAACGTATTGTTTCTTATATTGTTTACGGTGTGCCTGAAAAAATACGTAAATACGGTGCCTCTGTCCTGTCTGGCGGCGATGCTTTTTTCGTCCGCCTGGAGCATGGCGGCGTTCGATAAAAATAAATATTTGTTACTGGCTCCTAAAAGCGATAGTGTCGTGTTTATTACGACAACGCTTGTAACTTTGATAGCGGATATAGTGGTAGCGGTGGAGGCAGGTCTGATTCTTTCGGCGTTTTTGTTTATAAAAAGATCCGCCCAGAGCGTTACGACGAAGGTGTTTTCCAAAACGATTCATAACGCCTACTGCACCGGGGAGGAATGCGAGTGCGTAACGGTTTCGGGGCATCTGTTTTTCGGAGCAGCGCCGATTTTGCACAATGCGCTGAAGGCACTTCCGAAAACGCACAAGACCATATATATAGACATGCATAACGTGCCGTTTGTCGACGCCACCGGAGCGAAGGTGCTGAAGGAATTTATTGAAGAAGTTAAGCAAAAGGATATAAATGTGGTAATAGGAGGGCTGAACAAACGAATTATAAAAGTTTTGAAAAAAATGGATCTGAGCGGAGAATTTAACGGTCATCTGTTGGAAGATGAAAATTTGTAATTTTGGATTTTTTTTGAAGGAGTAGTGCGGTGGTTATGTGTAAAAGAATATTGAGTTTTTCCTGTCTCTTGCTGTCGGCCTGTTCGCCGAATAAAGCGGTATTTTTGGACTACGCGGCCTCTGCTCAAATTAACGAAAAGGCTCTGGAAAAATTTAACGCCGTCAGTTTGTTGGACGGAAATTCTTCGGGATTTAATTATCACGCAAAGATTCTGTCGGCCATTGAAAAAGAATCCGCAGACACGGTTGCCCGGAAAATTAATGCCGATTCCGGTGATCAAATCGTATTTGTCGGCAACGCGAGCATGGCCAATAATATCGCCATTCTCGGCGTGGCCGGAAATCACAAAAAATGTCATTTTATCAGCTACAAAATGGAGCACAAAAGTGTGCTGAACGTATTTAAATATCTGGAAAATATCGGGCACGATGTTACGTATTTGGATGTGGATCGCTACGGTTATATAAATCCGGATCAACTCGAAAAAAGCATTCGCAAGGACACAAAATTGATATCGATTCAAATGTTTAACAGCGAAATCGGGACGATTCAAAATGTGGAAGCCATCGGAAAAATCGCGCGTCGGCACGGGGTGTTATTTCACTCGGACGCATCTCAGTCATTTTGCAAATATGATATCGACGTAAAAAAGATGAACATTGATCTGCTCACGATTTCCGGTTACAAGATCGGATCCCCGGCCGGAATCGCCGTTCTCTACGTAAAAGACAGAGGCAAACTCAAGCCGATTCTTTTCGGTTCCGGAGATAAATTGTCCCCGGGAACGAAGCCGACGGCGCTGATTGCATCGTTCGCATCGGCGATCGAAAATTTTCAATTTGATAAAGTCGCGGTGGCCGAAAATTTTCGAATATTGGTTGATGAACTTTTAAAAATAGGGGACGTCTACGTTAACTCGAAAACTCCGTCCCACGTTGTTTCGGTTTCCATCGACGGAGTGCTGTTGAAAGATATTTTGGAAAGGATTAAAAACTACTCGTTTTCGGCCGGATGTTCCTGTCTCGGACAGGAGCGGTCGAACGTGATGTCGGCAATCGATCCCGACGGAAAATTACCCGCTTGCACTCTGCGGATAAGTTTTTCCGATCGTGTGAAACCGAAAGAGTTGGTTGAATTTGCGCGCGTTCTCAAAAAGGAGGTGCTGCAACTGCGCGGCGAGAAAAAAATCGGAAACGGATGCACGTCCGAAAATTCTAAAAAACTTGAAGAGTTGAACGATATTTTGAAAAAGCTGTGAAGAAGTTAAAAATCGCTTCCGGTGCAGACGGTATTGTATTTTGTGTACAATATCGGGAGTTATTGTCAGAAGAAATGTAATAGTTCAAGACATATGAGACTGACCATGTCTCCCATAGGTTGAGTTAATGTACTCCATCGGGGTCATGCCGTGCAAGCAATTATGCGGTCGGAAATTGTTATATTTTTCGACATATTTTTGCAGCTCATCATTCATCTCATCAATCGGCAGCGTCGGAAAATCCCTCACCCAAAATTCCTCTCGAAGAGTGCGATTTGAGCGCTCGACACCTCCGTTGTACTTCGGTTTTGCGGGCGGCAAAACAATGAGCGGAATCTTTAAATCTCGGCACGCTTCCTCAAATTCTGCTCTAAATTCAGACTCTCCGTCCACCTGCACGGACAAAATCCTGAACGGAGCTTTTTTATAAAAATCCATCAGAAATTTCTTCGCATTTTCCGCCGTCGCCGCCTCAAAAATGCCTGCCGAGAGGTGCTTCGATTTTCGTTCCCATGCGTGAAATTCCTTCATTTCCGAGCCGTTTTTCTCGACGGTCATGTGATCTGTTTGAACGCGCTCCCCCATGACCATCGTCCGATAATCCTTGAAAGTCCAAGGTTGAGCGTGTTTATCGAAGATTCTTTCTTTCTTTTTCCTCGGAGCCGACGCGGATTTCTGCACCAATCCTCTCTCCGACAGAACCTTCAGCATACGTCCGACGGTGCTTTCGCTCAGATCCGGCCCCTGATTGCGACGCAAAACCACCGAAATTTTTGCTTTGCCGTAGGTCGGATTTTTCCTGCGAATCTGCAAAATCTGCTCAAGCTGAGGCTCTCCCCAACTCACGGCGCGAAGACGTTTCGGCCTCCGCGAAGGAATCTCCGCGCCTCCTATCAGAGCCGAAAGCGCCTTTTTGCGACGAAAATACGTCGATCGCGAAAATCTAAGCGTCTTTTTTATCGTGTAC
>JAISCG010000081.1 GCA_031265715.1 Holosporaceae bacterium
GGTAAGCCGTTGATAAATTCGGTAAACGGCAAAGAACAATCTTTGCAATCCATACTGCCGCTGGCTAAAAAATACGGCGCCGCGGTGGTGGGACTGTGTCTGGATGAAAACGGTATTCCCGATAAAGCTGAAGACCGGATTAATATTGCCCGAAAAATTCTTCGGGCGGCACTCGATATGGGGATTAAGCGCGAGGACGTATACATCGATTGTTTGGTTCTGGCCGCGTCGGTGCAGCAGCCGGAAGTAGTGGAGACGCTCCGGGCTCTCCGCATGGTAAAGGAAGAATTGAACCTTAAAACAGTTCTCGGCGTGTCGAATATTTCGTTCGGTCTGCCCAACCGCGAACTTATGAATCAAGCATTTTTGACGTTGGCTATCGGCGCCGGACTGGATCTTCCGATAATAAATCCGAACATTGCTTCCGTGAACGACGCCATCGCAGCATGTGACGTATTGTTGAATTTTGATAAAAATTCTGTTTCCTATATCAACCGATACAACGCGATTGCGTCTGCGCCGAAAGACACTTCCCGACAATCGTCGGCGCATGATATTTTCTATGCCATAGCTCACGGTCTTGCGGAAGAAGCTGCCCTAGAGACCAAAAAACTGCTGGAAAATCACGATCCCTGGGACATATTAAATGAAAAACTCATCCCGGCTCTGGATGAAGTGGGGAAATCGTTCGAGAAAGGAACCATCTACCTTCCCCAACTTTTACAGGCTGCGGCAAGTGCTCAAAGCGCCTTTGCCGTGGTTCAGAATATGGTCGCCGGTTCGGGAAAACAACGGCTGGCGAAGGGAAAAATAATTCTGGCCACCGTTAAGGGCGATATTCATGACATCGGAAAAAACATAGTTAAAACACTTCTGGAAAATTACGGTTACGTCATTTACGACCTGGGTCGGGATGTGGCGCCGGAGAGAGTGTTGGCCGCCGCCGCAGAACATGACGTCCGATTGATAGGACTGTCCGCACTTATGACGACCACTCTCGGCAGCATGGAGGAAACCATTCAACTTGTAAAGGAAAGTCGAAAAGACTCTGTCTTTTTCGTGGGAGGCGCGGTTCTGACCGCGGATTACGCGGAAAAAATCGGAGCGGATTACTATGCCCGCGACGCAAAGCAATCCATTGATATAGCTAAAAAAGTTTTGGGGTAGACCTTGTGTTCCGACTAATCCTTCTCTACCCCTTATCACCCGTTTCAATTAAAATAACAGCTATTATTCTGTCTTTTCCGGCTTTTCCAGCTTTTCCAGAGATTTTAAATTATTTAAGTATTTCTGAGAGAAATTATCGGCGGATTCGCCACCAATTTTGCAAAACTTTTTGGCAAATGATTTAATTTCCTGCCGTATCTTTGCAACTTCTGACGACGAATCGTCGTGTTCGCCGTAAAACACCTTTACTTTAACTTTGTCGCTCAAAAAAATCTCCGGGAAAGCCAGAATCCGGGATTCGAGAAAGTTGTACAGGCCACGATCTTTTTGGTCAAATTTACGTGTAGAAAAAAACAGGAATTTGTCGGCATCTCGATACGCACCGTGACCTCCCAGCGCGCACTTCATCCTCCTGATACGAAATTGTGCCGCGCTTCTATTCAGTTGGCTTAAATCTACTACACCTCCTTTGTTTTCTCCTTTTATGTAATCCAGTATTTCAGATGTTTCGCTAAACTCGCCCACTTTTATACGTTCTCCATAATCTTCGCATATATAAGTAACCTTATTTACGACATCCTTGTGTATAAAAATCTGATAAAGAGCTCCTTTATGGTTACACAGTTCCTTAAATTTTTCTGCAAGTGCCACGAGTTCATCGCCGTATTCTTTGATCATTTCTTCTATATCTTTCTGGTCTGCCTTTTTGCGAGCTGTCAGACTCAGGTTTCGATATGACAAGTATAAGTCATTCGATGTGTATTGTTTATCGGAACCGGTATTCAAAAAAACCAGACCGTTTGAAGCCAGGTCATTGGGGTTTCCGCTCAAAAAGATGTTTGCGCAAATACCGATTTTATTAAAGTCTCCCAGGTAATTATAAGGATGTTCAAGTCCTGACCATAACTTAACCCAATCTTCTTTTTCTTCCTCTTCCCTTTTTTTTGCATTAACATTAAAAAACTTTTCCAAATTATCCATGCTTTTAAACGCTTCTTCTCCGCTTCTGAAAATAATCTTCAAGTCTTCCTTCCCTGTCCCGGGTGATTTGTTTGTCTCGGATAATACCTGTCGCAGCGCAGACATCAATTCATAATTAAATCCGAATCTCGGTTCTACGCCGTGATAAAATACATAATGATCTTTTAAGTCTGCATTGGCCTCATTTTCCAGACACTTCACTATTGTTGTTTTTATATTATCGGGGCCCTGTTTTTTTAAATTTTCCAAATTTGCATTTGTACATGTTTCTTTTAATGTTTCAATGTGAGCAAGCATTCTTTGGTGGCAAATTGCACTTCGCACCAACTTAACAACGAGCTCAGCGAGATCCTTATATTTTATACTTTTCTGTGCGCCGGCAATATTAAGTGTCATTGTGTTGTCACTTTCGCTCATTTTTTGAGCAATAAGTTCCTCAATTCTGTGTTGAACTCCTTTACTGGTCATTATATTATTGCTCAGTATTCTATTAAGGTTCTCCTTTTCGGAGTCAGGCTCCTTCAGATTAAAGCCGTTTATTGCGGCTTTGTATATTCCTTTAATTGCAGTCTCTTCTTTATTTTGATCTTCGTCTGTCTGGCATTTATGCAATGCCTCCAGCGATTGCTTGAGTTCATCCATGAAGTGATCAACGTTAAAATCTCCGATCGGATCTTTTAATCTATCAAAAGAATCGGACACTTTAAAAAGTGAATTTTTACTACGGTCAATTTCATCCGGGTATATTTTCTTTTCAGAAGGAGACGCTGTTTTTATCACCGTTCTCAGCTCCGCTTCTTCACTGTCCGCGGCTTTCTCCGGTTTCTCTACCGACATTTCACTGTCGGAATGTAAAACTGTCATTGCTTCACTGCTATTGGAGTCAAAAATATACATACAGTGCTTTCTTATTCTGTGTCGATACAGATTAGCCCATTCTCGTTTTAGAGCTATGGTTCCTTCAATTGCTTTCACCATATACTCAAAGTACTTATGCAGATGCTCGGTATCGCTAATTCCCTGCCAGTGAAAATGGCGTCCTGTTTGTGTGTTCTTGGCTATTTGAGTTCCGAAGCATTCACAAAACACCATCAATAATCCAGGGCCTACGCATGAAAAAAAAGCTTGAAAAACAGAGGGTAAATTGAGAGTCTGGCGGGAGTTAGGATTTGGAGAAAGATACATGCAAGATTTTTTTTTAATATTTTTTCATCGATA
>JAISCG010000093.1 GCA_031265715.1 Holosporaceae bacterium
GTCGGGTGGCTGAGCTGGGGGCAGTGCGCGCAAAATTATGAGTCGGCCAAAGATGACGAACAGCTTCTGAAAGCGTGGACAAACACGACGCTGGGGCTTTCCTGGGAAGAAAAAGGTGAGGCTCCGGACTGGGGAATTTTGTTTGATCGTCGCGAACATTATCGCATCGGAGTCGTTCCAAAGGGCGGCTATGTCCTCACGGCCGGAGTCGATGTGCAAAACGATCGTCTTGAAGTTGAGGTTGTGGCCTGGGGAGCGAACCGGGAGAGTTGGTCGGTGGATTATCGCATCATTTACGGCAGTCCGTCGGACACAAAAACATGGGATATGTTATCCAAAATTTTGCAGGAAGAATTCGAAAGCGAAGACGGAGTTTATCGAAAAATTCTTTTGATGGCTGTGGATGCCGGTTTTTCAACTCAGGAAGTTTACGCCTGGGTTCGCATGCAGCCGCCGCAACGAGTCATGTCGATTAAGGGCGTGGATAATTCCGTGATGCCGGTGAACGCGCCGACCAAAGTTGACGTGAACTTTCGCGGTAAAAAAATCTGCAACGGCACACGATTGTGGAAAATCGGCGTTTCGATGATCAAGGGGGAAATTTACTCATTTTTGAAGCGTAGCGTGAACGAAGACGGAAGTTTCCCCGATGGTTTTATGCATTTTCCGGAATACAATACGGAGTATTTCAAGCAACTTTCAGCCGAGCAATTGGTGACCAAGGTCGTAAAAGGTTATCCGAAACGTGAGTGGCAGAAGACGCGCGATCGCAACGAGGCTCTGGATTGCCGCGTATACGCTCGGGCAGCGGCGATTGCGGCAGGCGTTGATCGTTGGTCTGACAGCAGGTGGGAACAGTTGGCAGGAGGCGAGACAGCCGGGAAAAAAATCGAAAAACCGCATCCTTTAGAAAATGAGGCTCCGGTTGTGAGGGCGGCGGCAAGAGTAACCGCGCGTCCGAGGATCACGAGGAGTTCAATGATATGACAATTCTTTTTTTGGTTGTTGAATGAAAAAACTTTTGTGAAGGGTATGTTTAATGTATTCTAAGCCCGTTTTCTCAGAGAAGCCATTGCTCATGCCTACGGTGAAGGTAAAAAATATAGTAAGAGATCCTAAAGGTTACATTCCGTTTTTGCAACCTGTATATGAGGCTATAGTTAATGCTTTGGAGACAAACGCTTCACTCATAACGGTGGATATTTTTGCAAATAATGAGAACTTCGATTGTAAAAAAAAAGTAACAGGGTTTGTGGTTACCGATAACGGCATCGGCTTTACTTCAGAAAATCGCGCTTCGTTTTGCGAATACAAATCAGATTATAAAATTGATCTCGGATGTAAAGGGGTAGGCAGATACACATGGTTAAAAGTATTCGATGAAGTAAAAATCGAAAGTTTTACCGGCAAAGAGCGAGTTTTTTTGACGTTTGCAAAAAATTTCGACGAAGGGGAAATAAAAAATATAGAAGAACACATATCGCAAGAGCCAAAGACCTGTTTATCTTTTTTGAAAGTGTCCAAAGAATACGAAAAAAAGAGAATTGCTGCAGATGTAGAAAAAGTAAAGCATGAAGTGGAAAAATATTTGCTTGCAAAATTGTTTCTCTTATCAAGAAACAAAAAAAAATTTGAAATAAGATTTAATTTGGATGAAAAAAGCAGCAAAATCACAAATGAAAATTTGTTAAATTTAGAAGAGGAAATTTTCGAAATAGAAGAGGAAATCGGAGAGAATAAGAAAAAACATAAGTTTCGCCTGTATTATAATTTTGCAGAAAAAAAAGGTGCTAATTGTGACATGTGGTATTGCGCCAACGGACGTACTGTTACCAACTTTCATAAAGACATTACCTCTTTTTCCGGTTTGCCGGACAATTGCAGGATGTCGTGCTTATTGATTTCCGAATATTTTGATGAAAGAGTAAATAACGAAAGAAACGCTTTTATATGTCATGGGCAGAGTAAACCGACAATTGAAAATCCTATTACATTTTTTAGCATTAACGCTTCTTTAAAAGAAAAGATTGATAAAATCATATTGAAAAAATATCCCGAGATTGAAATTAATAATAAAAAAATAATTGAAGAATGTATAAACGAGAATCCGCATCTTACAAATTTTATAAATGAAGATCCATCCTTAATAAAGAATAAGAAGCATATTGTAAAAAATGCGACAAGTAAATATTTAAAAGAAAAAGATAATGTGAGGGATAAATTTGTAAAATTATTGGAAAAACGTGATTTAGATTCCAAGGAATTTTACAAAGTAATATATGAAATCAGTAATATTTCGGCAAGAGAGCTTTCTCAGTATTTTGCGTACAGGCAGCAGATAATAAATGCGCTTGGAGAATTAAATAGCGATTTCAATAAACAAGAAAAACTTCTGCACGATCTTTTTATGAGAAGGGGGGATATAAGCGGAGCATCAAATAATACTTATGATACAAATATTTGGCTGTTGGATGATAAGTATATGTCGTACGAACAAATGTTTAGCGACAAACAAATAAAAACAATTAAAGAGGCTCTTGCGAAAGAAAATTTAAATAGCGAAGGTGAACGGTATGAACCTGATTTGGCTATTTTTTATTCAAAAAACGGCAGAAAGGATGTTGTAGTAGTAGAGTTCAAAAGCATTGGCGCGAAACCCGGCGAAAAAAGCATTGCTTTTTCCGAGATAAGCAGGAATTTAGGCGTTATTTGCAAATCCATAGATGGCATCAATGTGTTATACGGTTATATTATAACAAAACTTGATGAAAAATTTCGAAGCATTATTGAAATGCAACCTGGCGTAAAAAAAATGTTTAGTGCTAATGAAAAGCCGCTATATTACATATATAATGAAAATTTACGCGATAAAAACGGTGATAAAAAAGACGGACATATTTATATACTTGATACGGAACTCTTATGGTCTGATGCCGATGCCAGAAACAAAGTGTTTCTGGATATAATAAAACATTCCTGATTTACAGTCGAAAATTGATTTTTATTAATTTTGCAGTATTCTGCAAAGAGAAAATGCGGTGGGGATAAAGGTGAAAAAAAATATTATCGCGATGTATTTTTTAATGGCGGCAAGTTCCGTTTCGGCAATGAATGCGCTGCCGTTTGGAGGATCGATAAATCGATGCAGAAATTTTATCATTTACGTCGTCGGTGAAAAATCGCCGCTAAATCCGATTACATTCGAGCGCGTGAGAAAATGGCGTACGTATTTCAGAATCATTGCGAACGGCAAAAATAAAAAAGAGGACGAAATATTTTTACGTCTTCGTTTGTCAGATTCTTCGGCGGAGGAGGTCAGTAATACTCTCGATGAAGTGCTTCTGTTATCGGCTTTGATAAAAGATTATTCGCGATTAATCGGAAAAAAGCGTCACAACTCCGACGATCTTGCAAATTGCGTCGAGCTGCTTGCGTTTTTAACGAGTTGATGACGGCCGGATGTGATGCAAAATCGGCTTATTCTCGGAGATAATCTGCGGATATTAAAA
>JAISCG010000109.1 GCA_031265715.1 Holosporaceae bacterium
AGTTCAGGATTGGGGTACAATCTACTCGCAACTGACGATCCTGTTCGCTGAAAAGCTGACCGGAAAAGCTGCTTGAGTATGGGTGTTTCCGCTCTTTACACAAAATCTTCCTCGGTCTCGAATTTAGAAAAATGCTAAAGCGGTCAGAGGATTATAAAAGGACTTACCTTTTGTTTTTGCGTGATTACGCCGCGCCGTTTACGAACAATCAAGAGGAACGGGACCTGCGATCGTTAAAAACGAAGCAAAAAGCATCAGGGTGTTTCCGAAGTTATGCCGGGGCATCAACCTTTGTTCGTTTGAAAAGCTATATATTTGACCGTAAAACGAACGCTGAGGCCTCTGCTCGATTCTATCGCTGCGCTCTTTCCAAATTCCTTTCATTTATTGGCATAGCTGAGTAGTAACGATGAATTGGCTTTCGGCGCTTGACTCGAAAGACGGTATCTCGCAATGACAGGAGGAAACGTTCAGTCAAATAAGATGGGTGGTAAGCTTTTTTGGCTTCTTTTACTTTTAATGGGTGGCAAGTTTGTTATAAAAAAAACTTTTGCTATAATTTGGTGTTTGTGCTACCTATATGTTGGTAAACAAATTAAATGGGGAAAATAATGAAATGTATTAAAATTACTTTGTTGCATGCTTTTTTGGCTTTCAATTGTTTTGGAATGCAGGCAGATAGCAACGGAGATGCCTATGATGTAAGATCGGGAAGTGCGATTAAAAGGTTCATGGCCTTAATCAACAAAGACGATTTTCCTGTCAGGGGATTACTACCGGTCGATAGAAAAGGTGAACCTGTTGAGGCGACAGGGTATGTCCAACGAAAAATAAAAGAGGAAACAAAAGAATATCTTTCATTGCTGGATGCAAAAAAAGAGAATTTCTCAGTTAGTGCTGCTCTTATAGAGGCTACGGGGAATGATAAAATAAAAGGAATTTGTCATACTACTGAACTTTTAGAAAGTTTGATAAATATTATTCAAAAACTTAACATGCCATTGCTGGTAACCATAAATTCGTTTGATAAATTTTGCGCTAAATTTGAACACTCAACGAGTGTACGTGGGACGTGTTTCAGAATTCCGGCAGTTATGAATGGTAAGACATATTTTTCATCTTTAGCTGTTTTGATCAAAAACGAAGAATCCGAAATAGAATTGGCGTCACCTGAAAGTGGACTTTTTGAGAATAAGGCTTACTTTGCAAGCGATGCTTTGTATCACGAACTTTTTCATGCTAACGCAGTTTTACTGCAACACTTTTCACATCTTGCTAGAGTTTTGCCGGTATCCGGTCAGCAACTTGATTTGGCAATTATTGCCAAGTCCCTAGGAATACCGTTTGATATTTTTTCGAAGATATGGAGGAATGACCTGGAGCTTCATTGCATCGCCGGGGTTTTCTTAGATTCGACCGGGAAGATTAGGTTTGACCCTCTTTGTGAAAATTCGAGACTGCTTAGGACAAAAGGTGGGATAGCCCTGGGGTACGCGAAATCTATTGTCGGAGAAGAATCGTCTATCGTTGGAAATTTTATTCGACTGTATCGGTTTGGCAATAAAGTGATTCGCAATAACAACGGCGAGTTTACGGTAGCCGTGCCGGAGGGGCTTTCATACCTATTCTCCTCTGTAAAGTTCGCCTATGAACACTTGTTTCCGCGGCTTGGGTATGAAGGACTCTCCATTCCGGATATTCTAAATGCTTCTCCTCCGGTCATAGGGGACCTTGCATTCCAAGTGTTTTCGCAGATTCCGTACATAGAGGGTATTAAATTTAAAGTATTTGAATCGGATTACGAGAGTTTGCGCAGTGGCCAAGCGAGTCTTCGCGCAATGGCCAAGCAACTTCGTAAAAGTTAAACACCGGGTTTGGCATTATTCGGAGAATTGTTTCAGAAAGCTGTACCAGCATTTGCTATTCAGTTGATTTTGATGCTTTTCTCCGAGAACATACAGAAAATCCTCCGCGCGGGTCATGGCAACATAGAGAAGGCGGTAAAGTTCTCCGTCGTCGGATTCGTTTTGATCGAGACGCAGTTGCTCCACCTTTTGCGGACGGTAATTTTCCGAAAAATCCCAGAGCAAAATTTCGTCGGCAGTTTTTAAAATTTTGCCCCGCTCATTTTTCAGGAAGTGCGCGTCCGCCAAAATAACGAACGGAGATTGCAATCCCTTGGAAGCATGGGCGGTCATCAATCGCACAACATTTTCGTCGGCAAAAGATTCTCGCTTTATTTCGTGTTCGGAGGCGAACAGACGAAACCATTTCAAAAAACTTTGCAAAGACGCCGTGTTTTCTCGCTCATAATTCATAACCAGACCGAGAAATTCGTACAATACATCCAAACATCTTTCGCCGAGCCTGCCGATAAATTTCTCTTTGACTCCGTCCGCGAGTACATACATGAAAAAATCGTAGGCGGAAAGTTCCAACGCTTTATCGACGTAATTTTTTAAATTTTTTACGTCGTAATTTTTCAAAACATAATCCCAAAGATGCTCCTCTCCTCGATCGATGCAGGCATGCATCAAATCATTTTCCGTCATTCCGACAATCGGAGATTTCAGCACGCGTGCGCACATCAAATCGTCAAGAGGAAAAACCGCAAATTCGGCCAAGGCGATTAAATCTTCCGCTATCAACTCATCATTTATCAGGATTCTGTCGATTCCGCCGACGGGAATCCCCTCTTTTTTCAACGCATTTATGATAAGCTGCATTGTTTCCGTGTGTCGCCTTTGGAATAAAATCAGAAAATCCTCTGCTCTCGCGGGTCGTTGACGCGATTCCACAAAAACGCCGTCGGCAATGGTCTTCTTTATAAAATCGGCGATGTATCGCGATAATTTTTTGTTTGCGGCCTCCGTTTCGTCACTTTCAAAAAGATCTACAATTTCAACCACTCCGGAATGAGGATTCCGACTCGTCGAATGAGAAATTCCGGGAAATTTCTCGCTAAAAACTTTATCGACAAAAGCGAGAATATTTCCGGTGGTTCTGTAGGATTTATTCAGCGGTCTGTTGTAAAAATCCTGCCCGCTTTTTTTCACATTTTCCGAAAAATAGTCGCGCATTTTCCGAAATAATTTTACGTCCGCGCCCTGGAATGAATATATCGATTGTTTTTCGTCCCCCACCACAAAAATTGTTCTGTTCGATTGATAGTGCGAAAAAAATTCTTCGGTAATAAGCCTGATAATTTCCCACTGCTCCGGCGCGGTGTCCTGGGCTTCGTCAATGAGGATATGATCGATGGCGTTGTCGATTTTGTACATCACCCAATCGAGATTTTGCAACAAATCCGTCGTACACATAATAATGTCGTTAAAATTCAGACAATGATTCAGAGTTTTCAACTCTCGAAATTTTTCAACCGTCCTGATTATGACACTCCCAAAAGCGGCATTTACCTTCGCCGAAGCAATCTGTTTTTTTTCTTCCCAAAAATCCAACGCTTTCTGTGCGACGATCTGCATTTTTTCCACGACGTTTCGGTCGGTAATTTTCGCCGTGCACAATTTTTTTCGCAGCGTTTTTTTCTCCGTCAAAAAAGCGAGGATGAAAGACGATGTGGGGCTGACGGAATTTTTTTTCAAAATTTCCGATTTTTTTTTATCATCCAAGCCGCCGAGAGATAATTTTTCCGCAAGATTTGCGAAAATTTCTCTGTGATTGTTTTGAAAAAATTTTCGAAACAAAAAATTATCGATTTCTTCGTCAGACATATCAAGAAGCGACGGATCAACATCAAAAAAATCACCGTACGTTTTTTTCAAATCCCCTGCCCTGTCGACGAAGCGACAGATTTTCATTTCGTTATCTTTTATAAAATCAAAAATATCGAGCGTATGCTCCGCAATGATTTTCAGGTCGGATGAATCATCCGCCAACACAGCGCGGATCGCCTCATTTATCAATTGATTTGATTTGTAATCATCGCACATTTTTATTCCCGGCAGCAATCCGGTTTCCATGGGAAATCGCCCCAGCAGTTGAAAACAAAAACTGTGAACGGTTTGGATTGAAACCCGGGAAACGTCGGCGCTTTTTTCGTATAAAGATTTTGCAATTTTCAACGCGGACTCATCAACTCCGAGCGATCGCAAATTTTCCCTTAATTCGTCGTCCGACATGCAGCTCATTTTTTGCAATTCGTTTGAAAGTCGAATCAGCATTTCCGACGCCGCCGATTTTGTGTAGGTCAAACATAAAATTTTTGACGGAGCAACTCCGTTCAGCAGAAGCACAAGAATTCTGTCGATCAGACTTTTTGTTTTACCGGTTCCGGCCGACGCTGAAATCCAAAACGATGAAAAAACAGAATTTTTATCCGACGTCATTCGATTTCCTTCGCTCTGGCAAGATGCATGTAGGGTTTTTCGTAGGGAGAGTCGATATTCAGGTCGTACCCTTCCCCGAGAATGTTGTATTTTAGCACCAGAGCTTTCAGTTGCTCCAGGGTTCTGTCATTAATTTTTCGAATTTCTTCTTCATCATTCGCGACGGATATGATTTTTCCTCCTTCGTCTTTGCCGTCCGGTTTCCAGTAGCAAAATTCCCGAACTTTTGTTTTTCCCGGGCCGAAACCTCCGTTTTCCGCGATGATCGCTTCCAGCGGCAGCTGCATTTTTTTTCCTTCTTTGACGGAGATAATCGAGGGAACGGCGCCGGTTTTATAATCTATAATCGTGATATTTCCGTTTTCGTCAAGGTCGATTCTGTCTGCTCTGCATCTCAGAGTTATGCAGCAATCTTCTCCCACCGGAATCGAGATACTTCCTCTGACTTCGGTCAGATATTCGGTCGCATTCATATTGCTTACTATAAAATTCGAAATTTTATTCAGTCGAAAAAACCACAGACCGAGATCAACCGAATTAATCCGGCTGTTTTTTAAAATTTTTTGAGCCGCGCGCAGGAAATCGTCGGAGGTAAATTTATTGTTTTTCACAAAATGCTCCAAAACGTTGTGCATATAATTTCCGCGAATATTTTTCAGTTCATTTATATGATTGAGTTCCGGAAGTTTTAAAATTTTCTTCGCATAAAAAGCGTAGGGATTTTCCCGGAGAAGATCGACGTCGGATACGGTAAAATTCCGGGGACGCAGACTGATTTCCGGACATGGTTTTTCAAATTTAATCGGCTCGCGTCGGCGCTTTTTTGTATCTTCCATTATTTTTTTGAGCCACGCAGCCTCTCTGATTTCAATGTTTTCCGTGAGCTTGTTGAAATATCGATATCTTTGCTGCCGCACGCCTCCCACCAGAATCGACCTGGTGATGAGGACATCTTTTTTACCCGCGAACCTTTCAAAAATGCTTTGTAAAAATTCATTTTTCATTTCCACGGATTGCATGCCGAAATGATTCATCATGGATTGGGTCATCCAAAAGTCGTTTTTTTCAGCAGATTTACACCAGGATTCATCGTTTGCGTCGGCGATAATAATGCAATCTGCGTCCAAAAGCTGAGCTTCGATTGCTCCGAGAATAACGACGCCGGGGGTGTATCCTTCCGCCGTTCTCACCGGTTGGGACAAAACGTATTTTCTGATGAAAACTCCGAATTCCTGCAAAGTAATTTTCAGAGACCAATCGGAACACGGAAAAAGTTCACGCAGCTGTTCGGCGCTTTCCGGATTTATTTCGGACGCCAACAGGCAGCACATATCAAACCGGTCCGAAAATGGTTTCAGATCGGCGAAATTTTTGAAACTCTCATGAAATTTATCAATTAACGATAAAAATTCCGCATTTACTTTATCTTTCGGATACAAATCAAACGCCGTAAAAAAATCAGACGGAACAGATCGCAGTCCGCGAAAAAACAGCTCAATTTCCAGAGCGATTGCGCGGAATGTCGGACTGATTTTCAAAACATTAATAACGGAAGCACAATCGAAAAAATTTTCCGCCATATCGATGATCAGAGAAATCAAAATTCCGGAAGCGGTTTTAGAAAAAAACACTCCGCGGGAATCGTCGGCAAATATATTTCGATGTTGCAATTCCGGTTTTATAATATCCGCAAGATCTCGATTCGGGGAAATTATCAGCACGCTCTTTTTTTCCGAGACCGCCGCTTCCACGGCAATTGCAATTCCCGCACCTTCGTCAAAAATCGAATTAAATTCCTGAAAATCCACGATATTTTTTTCGCACAGAGGCGCGGCACTCACAACGATTCCGTCTTCCGTTGCTTTTTTTAAAAGTTGTTTTGCGTAGTAGTTAACTTCTTTGATGCCCGCGGTCATGATGCGACCACCGGTGCGCAAAAAATTATCCGATCGTTTTTGGATATGCTTTAAATTTTCCTTAATTTCCGGAATGTTGACGGCTGTTTCTATTATTCCGATCGTGTGATTCCAATATTTTTGCAGATGATCGGGAATCATTTCGGACAATTGATTCGGGTCAACCTTATTAAGAACGAGCTCGTTTAGCAACGAACATAAACCGGCCGCAAGTTCATACACTTTATTAAACGGAACATCGGGGATTTTTTGCTTTAATAATGTGACCAGCGACAAAATCGATTTTTCATTTTCAAACGAAAATAAATCTGAAACGGCAACCGTTTTCGGAAACCCCTCCCCCTCTCGCCAATATTTTTTCAGTTCGCGACAGCTTCTTTTATTTGGAAGAATGATCGTGACGTCGGCGTTTTTTTTTGCGATTTCAGCAACGCTCTCCAGAAAATTCACATCGGAAGAAAATTTATGTTTCACGTGAAACCTTCCTTTTTATGGAGTCGACAACGATGATTTTCCCCCGATCATCCGTTTCGCTTTGGTGTATCTTATATTGAAAACAAAACGATGATTGCGCTTTTTCGATTTCATCCTGCAGTCGGGCTCCCTTTAAAAACACCCCTTCCCCGGCAAAATGACTTGTAATTTCAATGAGATCAGCCAGAGAAGAAAAACCGCGAGCGCACACCGTATCAAAATCTCCGGTTTTCACATCCTCTATTCTGCTCGTGATGATATTAACATTTGTGTCGGTTACCCGAGCAACTTCTGACAGAAAAAGCATTTTTTTCCTGTCGGAATCCACGCAGGTTACGGAAAATTTCCCGGTAATTGCCAGCACCATCCCCGGAAATCCGCCGCCGGATCCTACGTCCAAAACTTTTTTTCCCGAAATATACGAGGCCGTTTGCAGACTGTCGAGAATATGTCTGTTCCACACGTCCCTCAATGTTTCACGTGAAACTAAATTCACGGCTTTCTGCCATTTTAAAAGGAGATCTTTGTAGAGTTTTAATTTTTCGTATGTTTCACGTGAAACTTTTTCGGAGATCACAGGTAAGACTCGATCCAATCTATTATGCGAGCCTTTGACGCCGCTCCGACATTGATTGAAACCTTCTTGCCCTCTTTGAAAATGGCCAGCGTCGGAATGCTCATAACATCGTACTGCGATGCTATGTCCGGACTTTCATCAATGTTGACTTTTACTATTTCAACTCCTTTTTCAGCCTGAATTTCCTCAAGAAAAGGCGTAATAACCCTACACGGCCCGCACCAATCAGCGTAAAAATCCACCACCGCAAATTCTTTTTCCAGAACATCCTTGCTGAAATTTTCTTCATTCGTCGTTTTCATATCAATACCCTCACTAATCTGTCCGTTCTATCATGATACCGCAACCGGCCAACTTCTCCTTTACGCAGCAATATCCCCGATCCAGGTGATACACCCTGTCGATGACGGTATTTCCCTCCGCCGCCAGCGCCGCCAATACCAATGAAGAAGACGCGCGCAGGTCCGTTGCCATCACCGGCGCTCCGTTCAAAGTTTTTACTCCCTTTACCGTGGCGTCAGATCCGGAAACCGATATGGAAGCGCCCATCCTCATCAATTCTGCGGCGTGCATAAATCTGTTTTCCCAAATATTTTCCGAAATTACAGATTCGCCGTCGGAAAAACACAACAAAGCCATGGTCTGAGCCTGCAAATCCGTCGGAAATCCCGGATAGGGTTCCGTGCCGATATTTACCGGGGCGATTTCTCCGCCGGATTCAACGCACAACCCGTTTTCGATATCGGAAAAATAAAGTCCGATTTGTTCCATTTTTTCGATAAAAGTCGGCAGTAATTCTCTAAAATTCCCCCCGATCAGGTCGATTTTTCCTCCGGTAATTCCGGCCGCGACGGCGTAGGTTCCGGCTTCGATGCGATCCGGCAGTACGCTGTATTCGGCTTCGCCAAGACTCGTAACGCCCTCTATTATTATAGTGTCGGTTCCGTGTCCGGAAATTTTCGCCCCCATTTTATTCAGGCAATTCGCAAGATCAGCAATTTCAGGCTCCCGCGCAGCATTCTTCAGCACGGTCACTCCGTCGGCCAGCGCCGCCGCCATCATGATATTTTCTGTTCCGGTAACTGTCGCAAGGGAAAAAGTGAAATCCGCCCCCTTCAATCCGTCGGGAGCCGTCGCGCTGATATACCCGTTTTTCAGCTCAATATTTGCTCCCAGCGCCGCCAATCCCTTGAGATGCAGGTCGACGGGACGAACTCCGATGGCGCATCCTCCGGGAAGCGAAACCTCGCAGTGGCCGAATCTCGCCAAAAGCGGCCCGAGCACCAAAATCGACGCCCTCATTTTCTTCACGGTTTCGTAGGGAGCCACAAAATTGCCTATGGAATCGGTTTTTAATTTTACGGTATCGGCATAGGGAGTATCTCGAAATACAGAATAGGTTGCGCCAAGACTTTTCAACAAATCCAACATTATTTCAACATCGACCAACGGAGGAACGTTTGTCAGTTTCAGTCCGTCGCTCGACAAAATTGAAGCCGCCAACAGCGGCAAGGCCGAATTTTTCGCACCGGAAATCGAAACAACCCCGTTTGCCCG
>JAISCG010000113.1 GCA_031265715.1 Holosporaceae bacterium
CTGTGGCTGGTCGGATACACCATGAACATATACACCCAGATCAGTCTGATCATGCTGATAGGACTTTCGGCGAAGCACGGAATTCTTATCATAGAATTTGCAAATCAATTGCGGGACGAAGGATTGAAATTTGAGGAAGCACTGCTGACTGCCGCAAAATTACGACTGCGACCGGTCATGATGACCGGTATATCCACGGTGGTCGGAGCGGTGCCGCTGCTGCTGGCGACGGGAGCCGGTTCCGTCGGTCGGCAAAACATCGGCGCGGTGCAGGTGTTCGGCGGCATAAGCGGAGTTTTGCTGACTCTTGTGGTGATTCCGGTCGGATATATTATTTTCTGTCGCAGGAATTGACAACAACAACCCGAGCAAACAAAACAAACGAAATTTCCGTCTGCGTTGCACCTCAGACTCGAACGGGCGGGGCGCTCAAGATCGATCTTTTTAACACCACAGCCACGGCCAACACTAATCCGTTTAGGAGTGCATACTTTAAATTAAACGCCACGCCGTTCCATATATAACTCAGCAGATTTCGGTCAAAAACAAACGACGAATGAAAAAAATAGCAAACAACGTCAATGCACACACTATATAACAATATCGAGGATATTGCCCCCAGCGAGTGCAGATACCTGTTTCTTATTTTTCGAACAAGCAATGTCACCACAAAAAATATCGTAAGATTGACCAAAGATAAAAAAGTTAATTGAAAATTCGAATTCGAAAACATATAAACCACCCAGGCACAAGCGCAAATGTCAGCCGACACCGCGTTTCTGTTACACTGGCTGAACAACATCAAAAGCGAACCTATCATGGCACAACAACACCTTCTAAAAAATCCAACGACCCGCTCGACTATTATATTCTCCTCTCAGAAAGAATCAAGAGTTGTGGAGTTTACTATCAGGGGAGGGCTCTGTCTGTGTCATCTTGCCACCCGTCGGATCTTTTTTTACCTGAAATTTCAATTTCTGTTTGAATCGTCTTTTCTGGTATTTATGGTAACATTTTCACGTCATTGCGAGCGGAGCGAAGCAATCCAGATTTTAAATTTGCTATAATTTGAGCCCTGGATTGCCGCGTCGTTTCACTCCTCGCAATGACACGAATTTGCTGGAATTTGAGTCTTAGATTGCTTCGCTTTGCTCGCAATGACGCAATGAAACACTCAATCAAATGAGACGGGTGGCAAGCTGTGTCACAAAAAAGACCGGACATAATCGGCGTCTACACTATATAATATCCCAATTTCATGAAATGACGGAAGAACGTGTGATTGATTTTAATTCAGGGCAAAAAATGCGGATATTGCCGCACAATATCGAGGCGGAGCAGTCTATTCTCGGAGCGATTATGTTCAACAATAATTGCTACGAGGCGGTGTCGGAGATACTTCTGTCGGATCATTTTGCCACTCCCGTTCACGGTAAAATTTACGACGCGATCACCAAGCTGATATCCCAGGGATTTGTGGCCGATCCGATAACTCTGAAAACGTACTTTGAAAAACTTGAAGAATTGAAAAATGTCGGCGGAGGAGAGTACCTCGTTCATCTGGTGAATTCTGTCATTTCAACCGCGGGGGTCAAGGATTATGCCGACGTAATCTACGATATGTATCTGCGACGGCAGTTGATTCATATCGGAGAGCAAATGTCGAAAAATGCCCAGGAATTCGAAGTGAATACGAAGGCAGAAGGGCAGGTGGAGCATGCGGAAGCCAAGTTATATGAATTATCGATGTCGAACAAAAAGGGGGGATTTGTCCCTTTTTGCGATGTTTCCGATGAAACCATAGATATTGTCGAAAAAGCCCTTAAAAACTCCGGCGGACTCATCGGCATTACCAGCGGATTTATTGATTTGGATAAATGGTTGGGGGGACTCAACAGATCCGATCTGATTATACTCGCCGGACGTCCGTCGATGGGAAAAACCGCCCTCGCAACCAACATCGCATTCAATGCGGCTCTGGCTTTTTCAAAAAAAGCGGAGGGGGGAGGGAAGGTCGCGTTTTTTTCCCTGGAAATGTCGTCGGAACAACTTGTAACCAGAATTTTCGCGCAGGAATGCGGGATTCCGTCGGATAAAATCAGGCGAGGGGATATAAGGGAAGAAGATTACGCGAAAGTCTGTGAAGCTCATAAGAAATTGGCGGAATTGCCGCTGTACATCGATGATACTCCGGCTTTGAGCATCTCGGCCGTCAGAACTCGCGCCCGGAGATTAAAGCGGCAGCACGGGTTGGATTTGATTGTCGTCGATTATTTGCAGCTGCTCCAGGGAAACGACGAAAAACACAGCGAAAATCGTGTGCAGGAAATTTCGGAAGTTACCCGATTACTGAAAGCGCTGGCCAAGGAGCTCGATATTCCGGTGATAGCATTGTCCCAGCTGTCGCGGGCCGTGGAAGCTCGAGACGATAAGAGACCTCAATTGTCGGATCTGCGCGAATCCGGATCCATTGAGCAGGACGCCGACGTTGTTATGTTTGTTTACCGGGAAGAGTATTACGAGTCGCGACGCGAGCCGACTCCCGGAACCGATAAATATGTGCAATGGCAGGAGCGAATGGCAAAAGTTTACAACTGTGCCGAAGTAATTTTGGCGAAACAGAGACACGGCCCGGTCGGAACCATAAGGTTGCATTTCGACGGGCGATACACAAAATTCAGCAATTTATCGGAAGGTGGGAAGGATAATTATGGACATTAAAAACAGTGTTTTGGAAAAAGTCGAGCCCTATGTGCTGACTGTTTTCGTCGTAAATTTGGATAATGTCGCAAAAAATTACGCAACCGTAAAGAAGGAAGTTTCATCGAAGGCGGAGGTAATCGCGGTTCTGAAAGCTGATTCCTACGGATTCGGAGCAGTTCCGATAGGTCGGAGACTTCACAAAGAGGGGTGTCGGGCTTTTTTTACGGCAACGATCGAGGAGGGAATTAATCTGCGCCGAAATTTACCCCGGGATACGCAAATTATCATACTGAGCGGACTGCTGCCGAATACCGAAACCACGATGATCGAATACGATCTTATTCCGGTGCTGAATAATTCATATCAATCAAATTTGTGGATTAATCATGCGAAAAAACTGAACAAGAAACTGAAGGCGATTATCCACATTGATACCGGCATTTTCAGAAACGGCTATTCCTACAGGGACGTCGGGGCGGATCTCGCCCGGGAACACAAAGATTTGGATATTATCTTTGTGATGAGTCATTTGGCCTGCGCCGACGTTCCTGATCATCCGCTGAACAAATCGCAGTTGGAAAGATTCCGCGATGTGTTGCAATATTTTCCCGGTGTGAAGGGATGTTTTTCGGCGACAAACGGCATATTTCTCGGGGAGGAATATTTTTTCGATGCCGTCAGGCCGGGGAAAGCGC
The DNA here is from genome assembly GCA_031265715.1 of Holosporaceae bacterium. Classification (GTDB taxonomy): domain Bacteria; phylum Pseudomonadota; class Alphaproteobacteria; order UBA3830; family UBA3830; genus JAIRMQ01. The sequence continues at coordinate 3,399 of JAISCG010000113.1, forward strand.
TGTACGGTTTTTCCGTTCGCGAGGATAAAGTCGGATCCATGATTCCCGTGGCGGATATTTTCACCAGAATCGTCCAGATAAATCATTTGCGGGCCGGAGATACCGTCGGCTACGGCGCGACTTTTACCGCGGATCGGGATATGACAACCCTGACCGTCGGTATGGGATATGCCGACGGGTTCATGCGGAAATTTACCGGATTCGGAAGCGGTTTTATCGGTGGCAGAAAAATTCCGTGCATAGGGCGAATTTCGATGGATTATATGGTGTTTGACGCGACCGACGCAGAAAAAGACGATTTAAAAATCGGAGATTGGGTTGCTTTGACCGACGACAGGGATTATACACTTGAGAGGTGGGCTCTCGAATTAGGTACGCTTCCCCATGAGGTGGCCTGCAGGCTCGGTCCCCGGGTCAAAAGAGTTTATGTTGGAGATGTGTAGGTGAAGTTTTTAAGTAAACCGCTGGTGGCGCTCGGTGAATGCACCGTTTCGGCTCTGGTCGAAATCGGACGTGTTTTTATATTTTCGGGAAACGGAATACGCAGTTGTTTTGTTTCCCCTTTTTATTTTAAAGAAATTTTTCACCAGATAATTACGATCGGATTTTATTCTCTGCCGATAGTCGGATTGACGGCACTTTTCGCCGGGATGGTGCTTGCTCTTCAGATGTATGTGGGTTTTACCAGATTCAACGCCGAGGGAGCGATTGCCTCCGTCGTGGTAATATCGCTTACCCGAGAATTGGGGCCGGTTTTTGCGGGGTTGATGGTCGCCGGTCGTGTGAGTTCATCCATAGCTGCGGAAATCGGATCGATGCGTGTCAGCGAACAAATCGACGCTCTCACGACTCTGCGGGTGGATCCGTTTAAATTTCTCGTTGCTCCGCGAATTATCGCCGGAGTGCTCATGGTTCCGATTCTGGTGCTCATCGCAGATATCATCGGCGTTATGGGCGGATTTTTGGTTTCCACGACGCTGCTGAATTTTTCGGTCGGTTCCTACATAGCCCAGACCGTGCAGAGTTTGGAATGGATTGATGTTATTTCCGGCTTGATCAAAGCTGCGGCGTTCGGATTTGTGACAACCGTTTTCGGATGCTACAACGGTTTTTGCAGTGAGGTCGGCGCCAGGGGAGTCGGAAACGCCGCCACGAGCGCCGTTGTTTCATCCAGTATTGGTATTTTGGTTTTAAATTATTTATTGACAGCATTGTTTTTTGGAAAATGAGCAAAATAATATTTAGTGATGTTCACAAATCGTTTGAGGACGGCACAAAAGTGCTGAAAAATATATCTTTAGATATCCACCGGGGGGAATCTCACATAATTCTCGGCCAATCCGGCTGCGGAAAATCCGTTCTGTTGAAGTGTTTGCTCGGAATTTACGGAATCAGTTCCGGGGATATTATTGTGGACGGAATCAGCGTGAAAGATAAAGACAGATCTCAGGAATATTTGAGAAAATTCAGCATATTATTCCAGGGAAACGCGTTGTTTGATTCCATGACCGTTCTCGAAAACGTCGTTTTCGGAGTGAGCCAGATAAACGACGACAAGCGTCGATGCAAATCTGTCGCGGAGGAAAAATTGCTTGCCGTGGGACTGGAGGACAGAGTGTTTAACCTGTATCCGGCCGAAATTTCCGGAGGAATGCAGAAACGCGCCGCGCTGGCCCGCGCCATCGCCATTGAGCCGGAAATTTTGTTGTTCGACGAACCTAC
>JAISCG010000115.1 GCA_031265715.1 Holosporaceae bacterium
GCCGAGATTCGACTTGTTGATCAGCAACGGAGCCACGCGATCGGGAATGTTGAAAATGCCGTCGCGAATGACGCGCCCCTTTGCAAACATTGCCTTCTCGACTTCCTCCGCGGAAATCAACTCGCCTTTCGCCGTTTGTATTCGTATTTCAAGGAATTCACAACGCTTGCGCTCCGTCGCCGTCTTGGCCGCCAGATACTCGGCTCTCAGTTTATCAAAGTCACCGCCTTCAACTTCATCCAATCCTTCCATGTCGAACCGACATTGCCTCTGGTCGTATTTCCTCCTCACCGTACCTCTTTCAAAAAAATTTCTGACGCTAGAGAAAAACCGGGGCTCTGGTCGCCGCTTTCCCCTTTGGCAAGACAGTACCTTTTATTTTTCTGAAATTTCAGGCCACGCAGCCCTACAAATAATATTGCCAGCGCGTCCGCTTCGTTGTCATCAACCGGATTGAAACCGCACGATCTCGCTGCCGCGATCATTTCCTCCTTGGTCGCGTTCCCCTTCCCGGTCGCAAATTTCTTGATCGTTCCGACATTCAAGCCGACGCATCCGACTTTCAACCCCTCGCAAACCATCGCCAAAATGTACATGAACGCCCCGTAGACATGCGCTGCTTCAACGCCTTTGTGGGCGTAAACTCTTTCGAAAAACACATTATATATATTGTGCGCGCTGATCGTTTCGATCAACCAATTGCAAAAGTTCAAAAAACGTACGCCCGATGCACTTTTGTCGTGTCGCAATTCACGCGTACCGCTTAGAATTTCACCGTTTTTATAAATCGCATATCCCGTCTTACTTCCGAGATCCAATGCTAATACGTTGTCCATAATTCCTCCGCTGTACACCCCTATTCACCATCGCCTTGAGTTTTTTGAAAAAAATCGAGAAAAATTGGTACACAATCTCTCTTTTTGATGAGAAATCGGCTTTTACGGACTGACTTCAAAAAAGTATCTTTACTTGTGAAACGGGGAGTATTTTAAAGTAGGTTCACTTTAAAACGGGACATGGGGGACTTTTATCAGATCTTTGACCAATTGAAACACAGTTGAGCCATTTCTTTCTGTTATAGGGCGATCTTTATTTTCAGACTCTATCTGATCTGCAAAATTTATAGCTCGATCTATAGCCTCTCTATCAAACTTAATTCCGCTAATATCTTTACTGTACGCAACATGGTCATTCAATTGTTCAATACAATCCCCGGGCTTATTGCACGTTTTAGTCGGTTTTTGGTAATGCAACAGTATCCAATATTCAAAACACGGATTGCTTATAGCCAATCCTCGAGTAATTTTCCCTTTTTTCCATTCAAATAACGAGTCAAAATACCCGGACTTATGGTCATCCACATCCAAAACCAACCAACAAAAATCCGCTTTTCCCGCCAAACAGCGTTTCTCAATAGTCTGCAACACATCCTTAGTTTTCCCCTTACAAGAAAAACATTTAATCGTAAAATTTCCGCCTTTAAACTGATCGAAATACTGTTTTTCCGTTTCACCTTCCGTACAAATAAAGTACACCTTTTTAGGCGGTATAACACAAACTTTTCCGCTCTTCATTCTGCTTTTCATTCGGTTATTCCTCTAATATGAAACGCATTACGTTGGGGATTCCACCAAACCTTCCTTGCAAATAATTTTTCATATCCTCGCCATTGTCTTCAAACGAGCACAAAGAAAACATATCAGAATGACCGCCCGGCCCTCTCTCTGTAAACCACACCTCATCTCGACGAAATATATCTTGCCCCAGTAATAAAGGATTGTGCGTTGTTACAATTAGCTGCGATTTAGTTTTTTTTGAGCAGCAACTTAAATATCTTTCTATTAACGAACTTACTAAGTCAGTATGTAAACTGCGATCAACTTCATCAATTAAAAGCACTTTGTTGGAATTTGACGACATGATATCCATAAACGCCGGTAACAGACCTATCACTCTTTTTGACCCGTCAGATTCATTCGCCAATCCGAAAAAAGCCTCTTCTCCATCAGATTTTGTGTGAAAAGACACCGCTTTTTTAGGAATTATTTTCCCTCCCTCACGCATTATATGTATTAAATCCCCATTGGCAAAAGTGGGAAAGAGTGTTACTGATCTTCCTTCCGGCAAATTATATACTTGCTCGACAACATTAGAGGGAAGTTGTATATCAATTTGCTCACTCCCTATTCGGGATATTCCGGTATCGAAGCTTTGCAGTATTCTGTTCAGTTCTTTATTCGCATCGCTACTCTCATCAATAAATTCTCTACCAATTTGATAGTTAATATTCGGATCTATTATCGATAAGGAACTTCTAAACCAATTCCAAACAGGAAGAAAAGACTTAACGTTAAACTCAAGAGTGGTTCTAAGAAACGTTTGATTATCTCGGACAGCCTTACTTTTGGCTAAAAAATTCAAGAGATCTTCCTGCTCGTTCGCAATTTCCCCAATATTCTCTGTCTTGATTAATACTTCAGATCCATTGCGCTCGTACAATTCTTTTTCGCTATCGTCGGAACAAATTTGGACAAGCTTTTCTCCAACAATTTTAAAGTTTGTTGCCGAGACGACATATCGGTAAATTTTGTCATTAATTGATATTTTAATATCGAAAGTCGATTCTTTTTTCAAGCATTCATTATCCAAGCGGAAGGGATCTACCGCTATAGCTGCCTGCGGCATAGAATTTCCCAGAACAATGGCTTGTAAGGTTTTTAATGCTGATATGAAATTACTCTTTCCGGAAGCGTTCCCCCCATAAATAGAGGCAATCTGCAAAATTCCACTATTTTCGGGAAGTGCAAAAACCCTGCCTGAGTATCGGTTTTCATTTGTTGCAATCATCGAAAACTCAACTTTTTCTTTAAAAGACTTATAGTTTTCGACTGAAAATTCAATTAGCATTTCAAGCTTCCGATCAACTTTATTCTGACGACATACTTATAAAACCATTAGTACGATAGTCTACTACCAACTAATCACAGAATCAATAAATTGTGTCGGTTTGCCGGAGTCTACGCATAAAAAACTTGATATTTGAGGTTTAAAATGCGTTTTTTTATTTTTTTTAAAACCAAAAGAAAAAAGCGAGACGGCTGCGTTTGCCATTAAAATCAACACCGCTTGCGTAAAAAAAAATACAAATAGTCTCTTTACTTTTGTGCACACATGTGATACATTATCGTAAGATAATGTATCACACAGGTGGGAAGTAAAGGTATGGACACAGGGAGCGGATTATTAAAGCCAAGCTCGGACTTCGTTTTTGCCAATTTATTTGGTGTGGAGAAGCACAAGCGCGCGCTTGTATGCCTGCTGAATGCTATTTTGAAAGGGAAGCCGCCGATCAAAAGCATTACGCTTAAAAATCCGCAGCATAAAAAGCAGAGAAAAGACGGAAAAACCACGACTCTCGATATCGAAGCTACCACCGACGACAAAACAGTACTGGACATAGAGATACAGTGCGAACGTGACGGAAATCTTGTGAATCGAGCGATTTTTCATCAGTCTCGCGTGACGAAGGACGAGCTTGATGCAGGACAATCCTACGATTCCTGCCCGAATATTATATCGATTTGGCTGACCGATTATCACGAAACCCAGAGACACCATCACACCCACGAAGCGGTGTATATGTTCAAAGCGAATCCGCTGGACGGCATTGAAATTGCAAGCGAAAAGACGCGCATTTTCATCATAGAATTACCGAAAATCGATCTTAGAAAAGCGTCGCTTAATGATATGTTTTCGGTGTGGATGTATTTTTTGAAGAATCCGGAATTGATCCCGGAGGAATTCATAACAAAAGTTCCCGAAGTACACGAAGCCCTGGAAGAGCTGAAATTATTGAGCGCAAACAAAGAGTTCAGAGCCGCGTACAATGCTCACCTCAAAGCCCAAAACGACCGCATAAGTCGCGAGGCTAATGCTGAAGCCAGAGGGATCGCCATCGGTGAGGAAAGAGGTGAACTGAAAGGCAAGAAAGAAATGGCGCTTGGATTATTGCAAGCGGGCGTAGATGCAAATATTATAGCTCAAACTTCCGGACTCTCTATTGAAGAAATCGAAAAATTAAAGGCCGAGAGTAAGTAAGCAGAAAACCAAGAAAGGAAAAAGGGGGGGCGGTTGGAATAATGCATCTTCAGAGAAAATGCGCGTTTTGGTTGGTTTTTATATTGACAGTACTGCAAATAGTATTCATGATTTTTGTCATACCTGCCGCGGCAAGTTTTTC
>JAISCG010000129.1 GCA_031265715.1 Holosporaceae bacterium
AGTATCTGGATCCCTGCATCGCCACTAAAGAACATGACTATTATAACAGAACTGACGGCTGGGTCTGGGGAAGCACGGACAAATTTGCTCAAATTAAAGCCTATAATTTCTTCGCAACCTGCTACGGACTGACCAAAAATGCCAAATTTTTGATGACCGTGTCCGGGGCGGTAGATACGTACGATGCCACCGATCTGGTGAATCCCTGCATCTCCATGCAACCGTCGAGCGGAAACTGGCCGCAGATAATCCAAATTGTGTCGGGAAATAAGTATAATGTCGCAGATTTGAATCAAAGCAGCTACACGGTCGCCGCAAACAATAAAATCACTGTTTTCACGGGGAGATTCAAAAGCACGAAAAAAACACCATCTTCAACATACTGGACCGGCGATGCAGATGCAAATAGTGTTACCGGCGGGTCTTATCACCCACCGCATTTAATTGGGCGTTGCACCTCGCAATGACGAGAAAATGTTATCATAAACACTATTTACTGAAAATTCAGATAAAAAAAGATCCGACGGGTGGTAAAGGAAACTACTTTACTTTTTAAGATTTGATAGATATATCTTGTACAGATCTTTAGAGATCTTTCAGTTTTTGTGTTTTTTGTTTAAAATTTAAAAAGAAGGAAGTGTTTAATGAGAAAAATAGTATTTGCGGCAGTTATGACAATTGTCGGTTTTGATACATTCGGGATGCAGTCGAGTCCTGCGATGGCGCAGATATCAGATTGGAAAGTATATAATCCGATATCTACCGACGCCGAAATGGAAATCTACAGAGGCACGTGGAATCCGGCAATTTCATTGGATGAAAACAGGTCTAGATTAGTACAGCGCTTTAGTGAGACTTGTTTGCATTTTTTCCCGAGTGCTGGCCAGAAGTTTAATGTAGTTACACTTGACTGTAGCATGATACTTCATGGTCCGAGCCAAAACGATATTGACAAAATACTCGGTTCGATAACCAAGATGTCTGAAAATCCTGTCGGTTGCAAGTTAATGCGTCTGCTGCTGACAAAATACTCGGTTGAGGGAGCAAGTAAAAAGTTTTCAGAACTCTATGTCGGTAATGGACAAGACGGAGACAGAGACGAGGGATTCTTGTGCGTCGAGAATGCAGGACAAGCAATGTTTTTTATGTCTGTTGGTAATGGCGCACCCGGTACTAATTTTTCAATGTTTGCGGGAAAGGCTGATATCGCCCCTGCTATTACGGCAAGTGGTAAAAAACGTGTTACTGCAAAAGGCCTTTCCGAATTTACATTATTCCAAGACAATATCATGAGTTATGAAGATTGTAAAAAATTCGATATATTTTTAATGTGGCTTCATCGTGTCAGCGGGATAAAAGGTGCGCCGACATCGGATGTAATTTCCAGAAGATATTCCTCTTTAAAAGGAAAACTTTCTCCGGAAGATCGGGAGGAGTTTGTATCGCGTTTTCGGGATGACAGTGCATACAGACGTACATTTGGGGTCGTGTATGATGGAAAAACCGGTAGTATGATGATAGATCCTCTAAATGAGTGCGCATACCTGACGGCAGGTTATAATTTTATGAGATTGGAATATTGTTCTTGGGAAACCCCCACTCTCAGCAAGAAGTTTTTAGAGTCATTCGCTGATAAGGAGCTATGGTCGTTTTATCTTGATAAACTGATCAAATTGCCGCACTTCGGAAAAGGGCAATATCAGTGCTCGGATATCGATCCGGAAACAGGTCTGAAGAAAGATTAGTCGGAACACCTTAGGTTCTGTTAGCGAAATTTTTAAAAAAGAAAAAGATGTCGTATAATCTCAAATATTAACGAAACGAGGATATACGACATGATAAATTATAACATACCGGAAGCGATTTTTCAAAAGATATATGGCTTTTTGCTTACCACCCGACGCGTCATAGGAACATCCACAAAGCATGAGAAAAAGCGAGATAAAACAAGGAATTAGTTATAATTCGCAATCCTCGTTTAAAACGGGAGCACATGGATCTGCAAAGTTTTTTTTTGAGCCTTTCTTTTCTTCCGAATCATCCGGAGTCATTCCGATTGATACGGCCCAATAGAGGGCGATTGTCAAAATTAATATTAATTTTTCTAAGCGATCAGTTTTTCGCACATGTGTATCTGTGATTGCAAAACCTCGACTCTTGAAATCTGAAAACATGCACTCGATTCCCCACCTCATTCCGTAGTCCAAAATCCTGTATTTTGAGGGATCGCAGTCCATTGCTATGATCCACGGTTCCGGGTGATTTTCCTCATGCAAATATCCTATATTCGTGCTGATATTTGAGTTGTTGAAGATCGCCCCGATTGCCTTCGAATTCGGCATTTTCCCGACTTCCGATGCAGTGATTTCTCCTCCTTCATGCTCAAATATCAGATTCCCCTTCAGACGCAAACGATAGTGCCAACCGGCTTTTTGGCACCATTCGACCAAATTTTTTGTGCCGTAAAATCGATCGGCCGACAGCATGATTTCAACCTCAGGCGGTATCATTTTCTTTACTTTATTAAGTAATTCTTCCTGTTTGTCAAAACCAATGTTCCCTTTTGTGTCCTCAACTCTCCACAAAATCGGAATCGCACGCTCCCCAAAACGAAGCGAAATCATCAGACATTGCCGATCTTCCTGAATTTGACTTTGATCCATCATGAGCACGACGGTTTTTCCCTTCTTCGATATTTTTTCTACAACCTCCGGTATGTAATAAGACATGACCTCTTCCACATCTATCAGCGGACTCGACAGTATGCGGTTAATGGCTCGTTCCTTGGATTTTTTCGCACAAATACGAGGAAAAACCGTCATCCATTCGTAGCTGTTCGCGCTCTTCACGGCCAGAGCACACGC
>JAISCG010000031.1 GCA_031265715.1 Holosporaceae bacterium
ACACTGTTCTTGTTTAATCGGGAGAAAATCATGAAAAATGCAAATAAGCTTGAAGCGATCAATCAAAAAATAGCTGACCTTACCAAGCAACAAAAAGCCGTGGAATCCAAAATAATTGACTCACTTTCCAAACGTATTGCGAATATTCTAATCAAAAGACGTTTGTCCAATATTGATGTTCCTGCGTTTCTGAAAAAGATCGAAAATATAATTGATGAAATGAACGCAAAATAAGAAAAACTCGTTTTTTGAGTGGTATAATTGTTCGAAAAATAAAGAGAATGGTTATGCCTGTTAATTACACAAATATAGAAATTAAGCTGAATCGTCTTTACTCGCAAAAAGCTGCTTTGGAGCATAAACTAAAACGATCAGAGAGCAATTTTCGGAAAAGGCGCACTCGCACATTAATTCAAATGGGAGGACTGTTGGAACTCACCCCTTTTCCCGCTGTTTGTGATATCAACATCGGTGATGATTTGCAAATTGATAAGCCGGACAATGCCGCTGTTTTGTTGGGAATATTATCCGACTTCGTCAATCAATTTCCCGATTATTTATCAATCGGTGATTTGCAAAAATTTAAAAATATCGGCAAAAGTTTGTTGAGAAAAAAAATTAAACTACCGTCCAGTCTTCAAGTTTTAGTTTTTTTATCTTAAAAAAATGCTTCACATTATGAGTTATCAGCGTTGCATTTTCAGCTACGCAACAGGCGGCGATCAGCATGTCCATATCATCCGATAAATCTCCTTTTTTCTGCAATTCGCTCCTGATTTTGGCGTATTCAAACGATGCTTTCTCCGTAAAATGCATTATATTCAGACGCTCCACAAAATTTTCAACTGCCTTTCTCAATTTTGGCGATTCTTTCAACATAACTCCGGTAAACAATTCGGCATGATTAAAAATTGTAATAAACAGTTTGTCATTCTCATGTTTAATTATGTTTCCGGCAATTGCTTCTGCCATTTCCGGCTTTTGTTTGATTACATAGCTGCAAATACAGGTATCGAGAACATATTTTTTCATATTTCAATTTTTCTTGCGGATACGTGGTTTCTTTCTATCTCAAAATCAGGTGCTCCGGCATAGGTATCGAAGAATTTACTCCAACCGGCGGAATGTTTATTCCTGATGATTAAAGCATCTCCTTTTTTGGAAATTTCGCAAACCGTTCCCCTTAATCTGTATTCTTTCGGTATTCTTACTGCCTGGGACTGTCCGTTTTTAAATATCGTCGTTTCCATAATTCGCTCCGATGTTCATAAAGGTAGTATATACTCATAATATATATTTGTCAAGCATTTTGTACGCTGAAAAAGAAAAAAAAGGGGAATTACTCCCCCTGTGTTTTTTACTTTTTCTTCCGGTATTTCAGATTTTCCCTCTCTTCCGGATACAAAATCCAATGCGCGGCGTTATCTGCCAATCTGCAAGCCTTGAAGATATAATTAGGGTCATTTTCCAGGCATTCTATCCAATTTTGCAAATAACTCACATTATTTTGGCTCGGAGTACTTCCGCATCCTACAACCCGTCCCACCAAAAAACTTGTTATTTCAGCCACCAACTCCTCAAAAGCATACATTTTTGATCCGAAAAAATTTATTATTTCACGATTTAATCTTTGTTTTGCCCCGGTTGCGTGACCCATTTCATGAAGCGCCGTTTTGTAAAAATCGATCTCATTTGCAAATCGCGATCTGTCGGGCAAAACGATTAAATCCCTTTTCGTATCATAAAATGCTCTGTCCGAGCAAATTGCCTCTTTTAATTCCACATCGGAATTTTTCAAAATTTCTTCGCATTCCTCAATCGGATTAAACTCTTTTTCCTCGCGTTTCAGTGTCGGTGCTCCTTCAATCTGATCAAAATTGAACACGCGAAACCATTTGTTGATGAAAAATGTTTCATCTTCCTCGGCGTCGTCGGATTTTTTGGTTACCTTCGCCGCATATTTTACAATCGAACTTTTGCTTCCTTTTTTTATTTTCCATCCCTTTTCCGCGGCCTGATGAAACGTGCAATATCTCGGATCATCAAACGGATAGATCGACAAAGTCAGCAAATTAATTCCGCTGTACCTGTGTCCGCTAACTCCGTTGCACAAACGAAAATTACCGGATGGCCAAGGCTTCATCCATGGAGCCTTTTCTTCTCTCATCGCCTCAATTAACATCTTCACCACTTCTTCCTGTTGCTTGTTATTGTTCATATTTCACTCCTTTTCCTAAAAAATCATCACTTTTGTTCCGCATGGCTAACGCGGCGGCGGAACGCACGGTCAAACAACAGAATTCGGAAAGGAGAGTAATCGTCAACACGGGAGCGAAGCGAACGGAGCGGGCAGACGGTTGATCTCATTTCAGATTCTGTTATGACCGAGTAAGTCCGCGGCCGTGTTAGCAAAAAGGAACAAAGCCGCCTTCGAAGAAGATTCCGAAACCAACGAATATGAGTACAAAACCGAAAGAAAATTGCAGTTGGTATTTGTGGTGTGATTATGAGATGTTGCTGTAGTGCGTCAACAGTCTGTCGTTCTTCGACAAACAGGGAATTCTCATAACGCGTATTCTCACGGATCGGGGAACAGAATGCTGCGGAACTTTGGAGAATCACGCTTACGAGTTGTTTCTCAGCATAGAAGGAGTCGACCATGCGAAAATCAAGATCTCCACACCGCAGATCAACGGTATTTGCGAGATCTTATAAAATCACGAAGAACGAGTTTTGCGACTCTGCATTGCAAAAAAAAAATTTATACTTCGAATGCCCGCTCAGGAAAGTATCGCTTTGGTAAGACTCCCATGCAGACTTTCAGAGAATGTAAAAACGTGATTGTTGACGACAGCTAATCAACCAGTCTTTGATTACAAAGGCGCTTTCAGCAACCATTAATATGTCCCGATTTCCGACCAACCTTTGTTTTCATGATCCCATATGCGAACTCCGTTAGTTAGATCAGATCTGACCTGACCAAATCTAAATATTTGCGCCGGAACTCCTTGAGGCATACTTGTTACATATACTGCAACAGGAAATTTCGCTATCTGTCCAGTTACTCCATTAAATATTATCTCATGTCCCTTTACCTGAAAGAATGAATATTTCTCCTGCTTCCCAGCATCTCCTGAAAAATTCCAGTTCTCAATACTTTCTAAAAATTGTTTCTGCCGTTCTGCCTTGAGGAAAACTTTATTTAAAAAAAATAAAATATTTTCTCCCAATTGATTTACTTCCCAAATATCAGGATATGAAAGCATCGGAATCTCTTTCTCAAAAAAAACGTTCACAAGGTTGTCGATGTTTTTACGTGTCATAGAAGGCAAATTAATCCAATTATTCAACGCTACCAACAAAGGAAGATAAATAGGATTAAGATTAACTGGCGATTCCATTTCTGGCGATTCCATTTCTGGTAATTCCATTTTTGGCAATTCCATTCTTTGCAAAATTCCCCATATGGTACGATTCACCTTACCTTTCCGTATTTTTTCTTCTACTGCTCCACGTTCATCTTCTGACAGTCCTCTCTTTAGAGGATAGACTATTTCCAATAGACCATTTATTTTTCTTTCTGCCTCTGCTTCTGCTTCTGCCTCTGCTCCTACTCCCCTATTTTTCTCAACAGAAAAACCAAAAATTCTCCAAATATCTGGATGGCCGAACTTTGAGTTTCTCCCTACTGGAAAAATAACAAACTTCGGTTGAGCGGCTTTACACAAACGCTGCATTACACTCGGGGATCCATGAGAACTAGACCCATGATGAGCTCCTACCAGCCCAACAACGATAACTCTTTCAAAAAAACTTTCAATTCCATCTAAGTTAGCCCCATCATCCAAATCCCCACTATAGAGCATCCCTTCGATTAACACGATCAAACTTAATGAATTTATTCTATCACTCCCACTGTTTTTGCTGCCATATAATACTATATTGTTTTTAAACTCAATTCTATGATTATCCCAACTCTCATCTATCGTCGATGAATCGCCAATTTCCCATCCGCTACCATTCAGACGAAAACAAAATCCATTCAAATTTCCACTATCTTTTCTATTATTATACAGAAAAATATCAACGCCACCACACACACGTCCGCCCCGGCTGAGCGCGACTTTATTATAAGCTTTTATAGCCTCTGTACAAGAGCCAATTTCTCCTTCAGGAGGAAGTGTTGCTGTTTTGTCAGTTCCAATAAGCACTTCAATACAATCTGCCAACTTGAAGCCACCACACTTCGCTGCATATTCCAACATTTGCGCCAGCTTATCATAATGATCTGAATGAGGATGAGTAATTACTATGTTCGTTAACTCTGCATTTCCAAAGACACCATTAAGAAAACTGCATAGAACCGAATCAGTGAGAGGGATCTCCAGCTGTGTGCTGCCACAATCTACAAAAGTAAGCTTTCTCTGACCATCAACGATGCGGGCTTGAATAAAAAACGCACCGTGTCCCATGTTCATTCCGTATACCATTACTTCTCCAGCTTCGAAGGCATGAATCCCCACAGCGATACAAGAGAATTGAGACAGTGCAAAAAAAACCTGCAGAATTAAAAAAACGCTAAACTTTTTCATTCTTCTGTAAACCCCTTAATAATCGAACGCATTTTCTCACGATCCCCTTTATCTCCACCTAAATAATCGTATAAAAACATCAACGCACGAACAGTGATACAATTTTCCAAATAATCAGCTTTGCTTGCCAGTATGGCGAATATCTCGGCCTGCAACCCACTCAGACCGAAAATCTTACATTTATTCAAGATCACTAAATCCCTCTTAAACAATTCAATGTTACCCCCTGCCAAGGCACCAATTTCAACAATCGCTGCTTCCTTCATTAAAAGGGTTTCATTATTCTTTTCAAGATTTTCTAAAATATTAAAAAGAACAAAGCGATTCCTTTCATAGAAACGACCTGTAGGGCTTATATCGTATTTATTCCGGTAGGCCTCGTCACACCTCTTTATGTAAGCAGAAGCTCCTTCTCCTGGGACTGGAGAAAAAACCTCTTCCATAGCTTCAAGTTTTTCCCCGGATCTGACCATATCAACTTCACTACTTTCAGCATAACCTTTCAGTTTATTTAAAAAATCCTCTTCCAAGAAAAAACTGAGATCCCGTATCTTTTCACTATTCTCCTTGGATGTCTTCAAAATATCGTATGTTTTTTCAACAAGAGAACAGCTATCTCCCTCCCCGCTAAACCAATTATTTCTGCAGAGCGACAAACAAGTGGAAAACATATCTTCATAGCGCAGTCCTAGCTTGGAGCTCAGACTTTGCAGAGACATGGAATGAAGGCACTGTTCTATACTCCCAATTCGTTTAGCTGTGTCCCTTGCTCGAAATCTTGGGAAGACCCAAGTCCCATCAGGAGTTCTGGGAATTATCATCATCGCCACTACTGCATCTCTGTTACTAACAAGTGTAACTCCTAACCATACACATCCAACTATTAAAAAATTGCGCATTCTTTCTCTCCCTTACTTCCATCTCCGCAACAACAACTCAGCTAAAGCCAAAGGATCTCCATTTGTACCCAAAATTTCCTCTTCGGTAATTCGGGGAACATTCTGCATCCCCTGCATAAGTGCCTGATGTAGATACAAAAACTGACACCCCAGAGATCTTACGAACCGTTCTTTTACTCTTAAAGGCGGACCTTCCCCCATCATAACAGGCGAAAGTTCTAGAAAACTACGCATCAATCTTGGAAAGCGTTTATTTTCCGAGAGTGTCAGCGCCAGGTTTCCTAAGACCTCATAGGCGTATACTGGTACAGAGGAGCGACCATCGGAAAACAAATCAGACATAAACGAAATATCTTCCTCAGATACGACTGATGTACCAAGCAAATCTGCCAATATTTCATTTAGTCTACTAAAAACCAAATCCTCCCCCGGATCCAACTGCACCTCTTCCGGAACTACTACATCGTTAAGTAAACCTTCCGCAATTTCCAAAGATTCAATCAAGTGTGAATATTCATCTTCTTCCTTAAATACCACTCCCAGGCATTCCATAACCGATTCGACGTACTTATTAAACAATTCTCCCGCAAAAGAGACCCTCCTTAATCTATCAAACAAAACCGAGAAAAAACTATTCGACAGAACAAGATCGTCCTCTTTTAATCTTGCAAACATTTTAATAACAAGTGGGCAAGGATCCACAGGTAACTGCTCCACTCCATTAAACAAAAAAGCTACCGCATCGGGATTTCTGTCCAACAATTTCGTCAACAAATTCATAAAATCATCAAAATTTGCGCACTTACCAGCAACATTATAAACAAACCCCGGAATAAACGGTGCTATCTCAAACAACTCCAACAACCTTCCCCTCTCTTTTTCAATTTCGGCAATCGCTTGTAACACCTGTACCGGTGCAGACATCAAATCAAGGGTCTCTGATGCATAAGGGACAAAGGTACTTAACAATTGCATTCCAACAATACAAGGATTGAAGGTTACCTCAGGCGACATTATCGAAGAAAAAGGTAAGCATTGCTGCAAAAAATCCATCAAAATTCCTAATGGATCAGCATTACAGTGGGAAGCGATTATATCCAAAGCGCCGGGGAAAAAATCCAACGATTCACACATCCATCGCAGTCGATCGCGATCTCCTTCAGCAATCCCTCGTAATACCTGCATTGACGCGAAAACCGGATCAAAAACTTCTGATGCATAGGGAACAAGAACGCTTAACAATTGCATTTCCACAATATAGGGATTGAAGGTTACATCAGACGGCATCATCGAAGAAAAAGATGAGCACTGTTTCAAAAAATCCACTAAAATTCCCAACGAATCAGCCCCACGGTGGGAAGCAATCGTATCCAAAGTATCAGAGAAAAAATCCAATGATTCATACAACCACCACTGTTGGTCAGTACGACCTTCGCTGCACTCCCTAAAGGCATCTAAAAAATCTCCAAACACACTAACCGGATCCGAATTGCATTCAAAATCAAAAGATTGAATAAAAAATTGCCACAATCTTATATTGGTAACGTAAGAACCATCGACCTCGGGTGGCATTATCGGAGGATGTTCCTTCAAAAAACGCACAAAGACAGAAATAGCACTTCCCCCGAAACGATCAGCCATAAAAGCAATAATACCGGGAAGCAGATAGAAAGACCCCACCAGTCTGCAGTCTTCCTCGATCATCCTCAGAAATGCTCCAAATTCCAACAGCTCCCTAAAACCATCTAATCTCGAGACCAACTCGTCAAACGAACAATCGTCCAGTTTTTCTCGCCTCCGATCAAGCGCTGCAAAACACCTACGCTGTGGAGCCCCAACTACGAGCCCGCTGGGCCTACGCGAAACCCGCATACTATCACAACACTGATGCATGCAAACCACAGAAACGCCAACTACTGCTAAACACTTACCTATTCTCATCACAACCTCTACTCTACTCATGGTAGTACTCTCGTACTGCTTGTGTCAATGGAAAATTTTCTACCGCATAAAATAAAAGAAGAAAAACATACCCTCATTGCGCAATTTCATTTGGTAATTTGAGTCTTATCGCCTTTTCATCCGCCTCGTTCGGATTCATGAATGCGTTTGTTTTTTTTAATAATTCTACTGCTTCCCGATCGTTCGACCAATCGATGGAATTTGTGTATTTTTGTGCGAAATCTAAAGTTCTGAAAAGCGCCTCCGCATATCCGGAATTGCTGAGTGCTCTGAGTGCTGGCAGGTAATTGTTTCTGTAAACTATGGGAATTATTATGCGCTGTTCTCCGTTTGCAACCAACTCTCCGTTCATCATTATTCTTCCCACTCGCCCGTTTCCGTCATTGAACGGATGAACTTCCGAAACCAGAAACATCACTCGGAACTTTTTGCAAAATATAGCGGAATCGCTTCCTGTTTGCATAAGGAGCTTGTTAGAATTTGAGTACCAAAACTCATCGTACTATCGCAAATACTAAGTAAATCGGCTATAAAAGCAGGTGACGCTAATCGTTCAGGATAAAAAAACGTCAAAGACTCATTGTGGAATATCGCTAGTTCAACACGTTTACCGCTTTCTTCAGGTGATCCGGAGCCAGATGCGAATATCGCTCTGTCATGCTGATCGTGGAATGTCCCATCAATTTTTGCACGGTGTATAAATCCACATTCTCCATTACTAACCGGCTGGCATAGCTGTGGCGCAGGGTGTGAAATACGCCTTTTTGACGGCTGTCGGTTATATTTTTGTTAAAGCCCAACTCTTCGAGAGTTCTAAAATAGGTTTTGGAAATTTCCTTGATCTGCCCTCCTTTTGCTGTTTTAAAAATAAGTCCGACCGAGTCGGGGCCTTTCCTTTTCA
>JAISCG010000046.1 GCA_031265715.1 Holosporaceae bacterium
CACGATATAATATTTCGATTTTTGGACGGCGTGAACGGAGACATAAGCCATCTGCGCTCAGAATTCAGGTTTCTTTTCGTTACTTTGTGGGTGGTGATATTTGCGGACGGCGTTTTTTATATGATATGCGGCGTATTAAATTCCGGAGGCGATACGAAATTTCCGACCTGTCTTGAGCTTCTGACACTGTGGGGAGGCGTCATTCTTCCGACGATAATTATGTATCTCACGGGAAATCTGACGAGCATTCGCATCACCTACACTTTGATTCCCGTTACCGGAATAATAAACGCAATTGTGGCTCACAGAAGATACAAGCAATTGAAATGGTTCAACAAATTAGTGTGACTCAAAGCCATACCTCATCCTCCGACAAAACATCATGTGTTTATGAGGAGAGGTAAGGATCTGACGCAGCGGCACCTAGCTCTCTTCTTTTTCCTCATCAGAATCTGAGACAGAGGAATTTTTCACGTATTTCTCGATTTCTTTTCTGTAATTGGCAGCAACTTTTTTGGCGTCTGCCAACTGTTTTTTTGAAATATACTTACCGGACGCCAAAAATACGACAATTGTGTATTTATCTATAACTTCCTTAAAAAGAATCTCGGTGCGTCCGCAACGCCCGGAAAAATACTCTTCGGCTATGGAAAGAGTTGCATCGTCGTCATCATCATCATCGGCGTCGCTTTTTTTTTTCTGATCCCCGGTGGAAAACATAAACTTTGCCTTCTGACATTTCTCCGTGAACAGATTTATATTATCCGGTTTTTTGGGAAGTTTGACGCCCTCGGTTTGCAGAAACACAAAAATAGCGGTATCGGTCGAGTTAAAACTCGTCCCTCTCGGCCACAAAACGCCGATAAGACCGTTCTTTCCCACAAACGTACGGTATCCCCACTCTTCCGGAGCTTTGATCACAAACTCATTTCTTTCATCGAGTTCGGGAGTTTCTATCGGTACGCCGCAGGCACTGAATTCCCAAAGAACGAAAAGGATAAAAAACAACCTTCCCATTAATTACTACCCCGCATATGCGACAATTGTAACAAGCAAAAGGAAATAAATTATTACCGCCTGTAATTTTATCTGATATTCTTTATTCGCTCCACAAAAATACGATTGCTTGCACGACCGTCGATACTTTTTTGTGTATAAAAAATATGGTTCCCCCCTCTTTTCAATAGGACAAAAAAATGATATCTTCGTTGAAGGCGGTTACCGGAGTGATTTGATGAAGGAAAAGAAGTTTGAGCAAGGGGAGTGTGTTGTTTATCCGGCTCACGGAGTCGGAGTCGTAAAGGGGTTTGAAGAACAGGATATCGCCGGGGTCAAATTAAGAGTTATGATTATTTCTTTCGATCGGGACAGAATGACCGTAAAACTTCCGATAAACGAATCTACGATGGCTAAAGTGCGTAAATTGTGTTCCCGAAAGGAGATACAGGAGGCTGTAGATTGTCTTCGTTCACCGACTCGTGTGAAAAAAATGATGTGGAGTCGGCGCACCCAGGAGTACGAAGCAAAAATCAATTCCGGAGTGCCTTTGTCGATTGCTCAGGTGATCCGGGATTTGTACAGAACAACAGCGCAACCGGAGCATTCCTACAGCGAACGCCAAATCTACCAGGAAGCTCTCGATCGATTGATGAAAGAGTACGCAGCGGTTGAGAAGATAGATGAAAAAGAGGCTCTCGCTCATTTGGAGAAGATTCTCGCTGCGGCGTAGGTGCCGTTTCTACCCCTAGCTTTTTCGAACCCTTGACCTGGCTGAATTTCTATTTTTATCTGACAAAAAACGGGGATTTCTGTTGCCCGGCTCCCCGAAACCGCGTCTACTTAATTAAGCAGCGATAGCAATTGCCTCGCTTGCGAAATTATCGTTGCATGCGACAAAATTATCGTTCGCATTTATATTTTTTGGTTCTATAACGTAAACCGCCACGAGTGAAAACCGCGCTTTTCAACGTACGTCGAATCTATTCATCCCCATAAACACGGTGGAGATGTCGGGCTCTGCCCCCGAGTCCGCATCGTCTATTAATCACGACGTTTATCACCATAGTCACGTAAGAGACAGGGGCATTGTACACCGGCATATGTTAAAAAAATACTAATTTTTATGTCCGAAGATAATTTTTTTTGCAGCCTAAAAAGAAACCCCGGCGGATTCTCTACCGGTTTCCGTTTTCTTCGCATACGTTGCTTTTTTGAAATTAAGCAATTCATTTTTGCAACTTTTCAATTTTTCGACTTCTTTTATATCGTCTTTGTCCAATATCATGATTGCGCTCAACTTTATTTCGATCAAATCGATTAATATATCTAAAGATTGTTTTGATAACATGCTATAACACCACCGACTAAGACAGTGTTATGTTACGTATAAACAGTTTTAGAAAGTACTAACGAAATGAACTTTTTTATAACAAATATATCGAAAATAAAAATTGACGAGCTGATAGAGTCAAAATTAATCGTTATGGGACTTGATATCGGCGATAAAACGGTCGGAGTCGCAATTTCGGATCGCAGAATAAAAATCGCATCCGGAGTAACCGTAATCCGCCGCGACGGAACGGACCGAGACTGTGAGCTTCTCGCGGAAAGCGTTCGATCACATCGGGCAGGAGCGATAATTTTCGGATGGCCGCTGCAAATGAACGGACTCCCCGGAAAACAATGCGAAAAGATTTTAAAATTCACGGAGGATTTATCCCGGCATATTCCGGATGTAAGTTTCGTGCAGTGGGACGAACGATTTTCTACGAAAGTCGTGGATAATTTGATGATCTCCGCCGACCTGTCGCGAAAAAAACGCCAAAAGATAATCGACCGGGGCGCGGCTGTGTATATTTTGCAGGGAGCCGTCGATTTATTAAACAGAAATTTATCAAATTGAGCCGAAAATATCGGAAAGGATTTTTTTTATGGAAAGAGTTATACCGTCCTACGGAAGGAAGCGATCCCACGGTTTGAGCGACACGCAAAAACGCAATCTCGCCGATTTATCCGAATTGCACGGAATTTGTTTACCCGCCGAAATTATTCATCCCCGGGAGCTGTTCTCGAACAGATTCGACAAAATCATTGCGGAAATAGGATTCGGGAACGGTGAGCGCCTGATAAATCACGCAATTTTAAGACCGGATATCGGTTTTATCGGCTGCGATCCCTTTGAAAACGGCGTGGCCAATGCTCTGAAATTGATCCGGAATCACGATCTGAAAAATGTTAAAATTTTTAACGGAGATGCCCGTTTTTTGATGGAAAAATTGCAGGACAATTCTCTGAGTCGTCTGTACGTTCTTTTTCCCGATCCCTGGAGAAAAAAAAGACACCATAAGAGACGCCTCCTGTCGACGGAGTTTATCTCCCTGCTACTGTCGAAGATGACCGCCGACGGAATTTTAACCGTTGCCACCGATCATGAAGATTACATGCTCAATATTTTGGAAAATTTGAAAAATATTCCGAATACTTTATTTTGCAACGAAATAAATCGTTTGTTTCAAAGACCGGCCTGTCTGTTGCCCACAAAATACGAACAAAAAGCTGCCGCAATGGGAAAAAAAAGCTATTACTTGAGGATATATATGCCATCCTAATATTAGACCTGTTACAAAAGTCACTGAGAGCTCCGCATCTCCGGTCGCAAAAATTCCTATAAAAATAGGTATTGACGAAAGCTCAAAAACAATATATATATCATCATGTGTAAAGTTATTTTTAATAAAAGGGGAAGATAAAAATGAGAAAGGTGTTTGGTGTCGTGTCGGGGATGTGCGTATGTTTGGTCGGCACGTTGTCCTTGTGTCATGTTTCGGTAGTTGCTATGACAGGGGAAGAGAAAATCAAGCTCGAGCATATTGACTGGCACCCTGGGGCAACTCACGCTTTACCGCATTTATCGTTGGGTAATTGTGAAGCGTTGGCGCGCAGTGGCGAACTTCTATTGCGTGTCGGAACTTATGCCGATCTGTTATTATGGGTAGGTGAATTTGCCCCACAAATAGGTTTTGTCAATACGTTGAGGCAACTGGTGACAAGTTGCATGAATTTTTCGTTTTACAGTAGAACCAGAGAAGCGTTTACCAAAAAAGATTTTATTGATGCGATTGCAGGTCATTTTTCGCTTGAGAGTCAAAGACTAATACCGATTGAATATTTTAATGCAAGCAAGGAATGGAATGATCAAGGGTACGAGCAACCAAAAACATGTACCGTTCTTTCTTTATTCGAAATAGCTTTTTTGCTTGATAATGATGTGCGTCACCGGGAGGAAGAGCAACTGGGGCTTTCATTTTTCGATGATAATAATGAAGCAATCGGTAAGTTTCTGAAAGCTTTGAAGGGATCTCCCCAGACATGGACCATAGTGAATCACGCAACGAATAATTATCCGTCGATTTTCCTGAAAGTACACCAGGATATATGTCGATTTTGCACTGATAAACTCAATGAATTTCACAAAGATTATCTGTCTGTTTTTCATAAACTCGATCATCTTGAAGGGGTTATCTATGGTTATATGGATAATGATTTAACTTTATCTGATTCGTTATTGATGTCACTTTGTCCGACATATAACGGAAGAGGTCAAGTTCCTTGGAACTTAGGTGCAATGAACTTACTGGGAAAGTCGTTTTACATTATTCCCAACGCCCTTTATTATCGTTCGTTAGATCAGAAACATTTATTTGAAATTGCCGCACTCTCTGGATTGCCACGAGTTTTCGAAAAATTAGCAACTAATTGTAGGGAATGTTTTATCGATAATTTAAATGAAATCTCATTATACGCTGTTGATGGAGGTGATAATGAAATAATTCGCATATGCGCGCAGGAAGGTAGTCGATTTTCCTATGGTGATGGTCGTGAAGTTTGGAAGGACGGTTCTCCTTTTAGTTGCTTTAGGATCGCATACGCCAACTCCAAAATGGATGTTTTACATTGGTTATTTAAAGATTACCCGGATTGTGCTCCAAAATATGAGAGTGCTGCTGACTTTTTGATATCTGATTTTAATCATGGTCCCGTTACAACTTCAAAAATTCACTTCCTTTTGACATTTATGCATAAATATTGTTCAACTGAGGTTGGTAGGAAAACTGCTGCACGTATTTGTTATTACGCCGTCAGGGAAAACGTATTTCCATTGGTAATGTTTTTACTTGGAACGAAAATAGTGTCTCCAAACGATTTTGCTTTCAGTTACGGGGAAAGAACTTTGTTTTTCGAACTTTGTAATGGATGTGACTGTAGGGGTAGTTTATTTAACGTAAATTATGCTAAGCTCATGATAGAGCACGGATGCGATCCGAATATAAGATTTGAAAAAAAAATAAGAGAAGATGATGAGGATGAATCTGAAACCGATCTTTTCGAGTTAGCTCATGTGAATGGTGATTTGGAGTTTGAGCGATATCTTACCGGTTTCCGGGGTACGGAGTTGAAAGCGCAATCGTAAAAAGTGCGCCCACGTACCATTGAGGTTTGTGCGCAAAGGGTGTAGAATTAGAGGCATATAAGGAGCGGATTAGAAAAAATGGCACATCCTATTATGCCTCATGGCACGGCGGTTTGGTTGGTGGAAAATACAGCTCTCACTTTTGAACAGATAGGGGAGTTTTGCGGATTACATCCGCTTGAAATTCAGGCTCTTGCGGACGAGCAGGTTGCTGTCGGCATGATCGGCATTGATCCCGTGAAGCTGGGGCAGCTGACCACGGAGGAGATCGATCGCTGCACCCGTGATCCGAAGGCAAAATTGGTAATTTCTTCTCCGAAATTTGTGCCGCCGACGAAGACCAAAGCTAAACGTAAGTATACTCCGCTTTTGAAAAGGCGGGATCGCCCGGATGCCATCGCCTGGTTGATGAAATTTCACCCGGATATGTCGGACCTCGCCGTTTGCTCTTTGCTTGCGACAACAAAATCGACCGTCATCGCCATTCGTAACAGAACCTACGCGAGAATCAGCGAATTGCGGCCCCGCGATCCGGTTTT
>JAISCG010000065.1 GCA_031265715.1 Holosporaceae bacterium
AATCTCTGGATTGCCACGCCGCTCCGCGTCTCGCAATGACAAGGTGCAACATTCAATCAAATGAGACGGGTGGTAAGGTAAAGGTCTTTTTAAATAAAAAAAAGGGGCGGAAAACGCGCAGAGCTCTCGGAAGCGGGGAGTTTTATCATGTAAGAGCTCTGATGTTGGCATTACCCGGTAAAGCTCCGCTACAGATCGGAGGCGTCGATTCCTGTAATGGCTACGGTGTGGAAGCTGATCAGGAATCTCAGAAATTCCGATAATTTATAAAATATCTTGATTTTTATATCGTAGTCTTCAAACGCCGATTCGACAAAGATTTTACAATCTTTTAAATCTGAAATTTAAGAATGATACGATATTCTTTCCGCGATTTTTTCGGCTTTTTGATCTATGAGACATTTGGATTCGAGTTTTTTCAACGAATCTGAAATCCGAGTGCGGGATCTTTCAAAAATTTCATCGGAAAGCCGGCACCTATGACGGCAACCTGATACAAATTCGAATTCATCAATACTCCCTGTCGCTTTTGAAATTGCTTATTCCCACCAATCGTCGGATTTTTCTTCTGACTGTAATTTTAGCAAAACATTCCTAAAAAAATCAACTTTCCCGTGCTACCCGCCGAAATATTTCAGGAAATGGGTCGGGTAGGCACTGCTTGTCATTTTTGCCATTTTAGGAGCGATTTTTTCAAATAAAATATGAAATTTTTCGTCGTCACTCAGAGAATTGTCCATTCGTTTTAAAAATTCGCAGGCGGCACCGGTTTCGGTTACGAGAGCGGAGTCAAGTCCGCAGGCCCTCGCGCCGGAAATATCGGTCCAATATGTATCTCCGACCATCAGAATTTGTCCGCGAACATCGATCGATTGTCGGGCATATTCAAATATCTCCGGGTACGGTTTTCCGAAATATACGACTTTTCCCCCCAATTTCTCGTAGTAGGCGCCGATTGCCCCCTGGGTAATTATCGATGATCGGGAATCTCCCGCGCCGTAGGGCCAGTGGGAAAAAATATCGGGATTTGCAATCAGCAGCGGTTTTTCCAGACTCAAACAAATGTTCAGCTGACCGGCGAATTCCGCCAATCCCTGCCTTCCTTCGCTGTCGTACAGTTTGGTCCAATCGCAGTCGACAACATCCTCCATATTGACTCTGTTTCCGTCACAGTCCCAAACGTCGTCAATGCGCACCGCTCCGTAGGAAGTTCTCGGAACTCCGACATACACAAAATCGGCCTCTTTCAGCGGTTTTTTTTGCAAATGAGTTTCTTCAAAAATGTTTGCGTTTCCGAGGAAGATGCATTTTACGCTGTCGGCTTTTCCTCCGAACATTTCTTTGAATTTTTCGGGATTATTTTTTATGGTGTGGTGCAAAAATTCGCCGGAAGTTACGAATTCGTCATAGTGCACGCCCCGGATCATTCCTCTTTTGGCGTATCCGATTTTCGCTTCGGATGAAATTTGCGTGGCATTGGATAAAATAACAACTTTTTTATCCCTTTTTTTCAGTTCCTCCAAGGTCGCCAGAGCCCGATCATACAAATTAACGCCGTCGAACAACACGCCGTAGACGTCTATAAAAAAAGTTTCATAGGCGTCTGCTATCGATAAAATACCGGGTTCGATTTTACTGTTTGCCATATCACTGTCTCGTCAACTTTTTATACTTTATTTTTCCGGGAACAATTGAGGACACTCCTTCTTTCTTCATTTTATATTGCTCATAATCCGTAAAATTACCCTGAAACCATTCTACCCGACTGTTACCTTCAAAGGAAAGTATGTGGGTCGAGATTCTGTCCAAAAACCAACGATCGTGGCTGATGACAACGGCGCATCCGGCGAAATTCAGCAGAGCATCTTCCAAGCTGCGAAGAGTATCAACGTCGAGATCGTTGGTCGGCTCGTCCAAAAGTATAACATTGGCTCCGGATTTTAAAATTTTGGAAAGATGGACGCGATTTCTCTCCCCTCCGGACAGCTGATTAATAAATTTTTGCTGATCCGTTCCCTTAAATCCGAAATTTGAAACGTAGGCGCGACTCGGGATTTTTCTTTTTCCCAATTCAAGCTCATCCAGAGAATCGGAAATTTCTTGCCACACCGTTTTGCTGTTATCAAGAGTGTCCCGGCTTTGATCAACGTAGGCCATTTTTACGGTTTCGCCGATTTTCAGCGATCCGGAATCCGTGCATTCTTTTCCGGTGATCATTTTGAAAAGCGTCGATTTTCCCGCTCCGTTTGCGCCGATGACTCCGACTATGCTTCCCGGAGGAATATCAAAGGAGAGATCATCAATTAACAGTCGATCTCCGAAGGATTTGCCGATCGACTCGGCTTTGATCACAACGTCTCCCAAACGAGGCCCCGACGGAATATACAGCACCGACGTATTGTAGGTTCCCGATGACTCCCGCTCCAGCATCTCATTGTACGCGTTGAGACGCGCTTTACTTTTTGCCTGCCTCGCCTTTTGGGATTGTCTTACCCACTCGAGCTCTTTATCGAGAAATCTTTTTTTCTCGGTTTCTTTTTTATCCTGTTGCTCGACTCTTTTCTGATGCTCCTCAAGCCATGCGGAATAGTTACCTTCAAAGGGATACGTATTTCCGTGGTCGAGTTCCAGAATCCATCCGACGACATTATCCAGGAAATATCTGTCATGGGTTACCAGAACCACGGCTCCCTTATATTCCTGCAAATGTTTTTCAAGCCACGCGACGGATTCCGCGTCCAGATGGTTGGTCGGCTCGTCCAAAAGAAGCAGATCGGGTTTCTGCAGCAACAATTTGCAGAGAGCGACGCGCCTTTTCTCTCCTCCGGATAAATTTTTCACCGGAGTATTCGGATCGGGACAGCGCAGCGCATCCGAGGCGATTTCTATCACGCGATTCAAATCCCAGAGTCCCAGCGCCTCTATTTTTTCCTGCAATTCAGACTGTCGCGCAATGAGGGCGTTCATCTCGTCTTCCGTTACCTCTTCGGCGAATTTTGCCGATATCGCATCGAACTCCTCCAGCACGGCCAACGATTCAGTCAGCGGAGCCACAATATTCTCATAGACGGTTTTTGTGTCGTCCAATTGCGGTTCCTGGGGCAAATATCCGACGGTTGCTCCCTTTGCCAGCCACGCCTCTCCGTTAAATTCCCGATCGATCCCCGCCATTATCTTCATTAGCGTGGATTTTCCGGCTCCGTTTCGCCCGATAATTCCGATTTTTGCATCCGGATAGAAGGAAAGCCATGTGTCTTTCAGGATTTGTTTGCCGCCGGGATATATTTTAGACAATTCTTTCATCACATATATATATTGGTAAGAAGCCATTTTTTTTCTTTCTTTCTGTTTTAAATTATTCGTTTTTTAGCAATTTTGCTTTTTTCAGTTCGTGAATATTTCTGCAACCCGTGCAGAACATCGCCGTTTTCAGTTCCAGAGTCAGCGATTCCGCGTAGTTTTCACAATCCGAATGAGAAATCATTATTTTTCGTAAAAAATCGGATGCGCTGCCGCATAAATCGGCTCCCAACGCGATCGATTTCGCGATATCTACGCCGGTTTTTATTCCGCCGCTCGCGATAATTTTCATATTTTTTCGGATTTCGGCGACGGATTTTATGCATTCGACGGTCGGATTTCCCCACCCGCAAAACGCGTCGGCCGCACTTTTCACGACGATATCGCCGGAGCGCCCGCTTTCGATGCCGGACCAGGAAACGGAGCCGGCTCCGGCCACGTCCGTCGCGTAGACTCCGGCATTCTGCAACTGCTTCGCCACGGATGCGGAAATTCCGTAGCCGACTTCTTTTACGATTATCGGATACTTCAATGCCGCGCAAATTTTCTCTATTTTCTTCAATAATCCGGAAAAATTCACATTTCCGTCAACCTGAAACACTTCCTGCAGAGGATTAAGATGGAGAACGAGGGCGTCCGCTTCAATCATATCCGCGACGCGTTTGCATTCCTCCGCCGAATATCCGTAGTTCAGCTGAACCGCTCCCAGATTAGCAAACAGCAAAATATTCGGAGCGTAGCGGCGAATTTTGAACGAATCTTCAAAAGATCGATCTTCGAGTGCAATTCGCTGACTGCCGACAGCCATTCCCAGACCGAAATCATTGGCGACCCCGGCCAGATTTCGATTAATTTTTTCCCTGTCACTTCCACCGGTAAGAGCCGAGATTATCAGCGGAATTTTCAATTTGCGACCAAGAAAATTCGTTGACGCGTCTACATCCGTAAAATCAATTTCCGGAAGAGCGTTATGCTCAAAACGGTATTTTTCGAACCCCGAATCCGCCGTTGATCTGGCAGCATCGCCGACCGCCAACGATATATGATCCTTTTTTCTACGTTCTATTTCACTCAAAAATAAATTCCTATACTTTTTTTCCCAGCTCGGCGTCAAACATTAAAACGCCCAAATCAGAGGTTTGCATTTTTCGCAGCCGATCCAGAACAGCGGAGATAATTGCCTCATCCCTCGTCTGCTTATTAACAAGTTCCAATATAAAATGTTGTGACGGATAATCTTTTTCGCTAATCGCCATCTCGTATATTGCCGAAATTGTTGTGGTACCTTTTTGAGCGTTTCTTATCATTTCTTCGAAAATGTGAAGAGGAGCGCGCCACTCCTGTTTCGGAGCGGCAATGGGCATCAATCTTATTTTTGCGTTACGCTGCTGCAAATATTGGTAAATTTCAAAGGCATCTCGGTTTTTCTTTTTCGACTGCGCCATCATCCAGGATGCGCACCCTTCGAGCCCCATGTCATTGAAAACGCTCGACATTGCAATATACAAATACTCGAGCGCGAACTCATCCGTTATCTGCTTATTCAACGAGTCGTAAACCCTCTTCCCGAGACCTATCGCCATAACACCAACTCCGCCGTTAAATCATACGAGCAATCGAACCGATTATTTCGACCGAAACGTAATACGCCCCTTGGTAAAATCATAGGTGGTCATTTCAACGTTTACCTTGTCTCCGACCAAAACCCGTATTCGATTTTTTTTCATCCTTCCGGAAGTGTGAGCTAAAATTACGTGCTCGTTTTCCAATCTCACCCGAAACATCGCATTCGGTAAAACTTCAACCACTTCTCCCGAAAACTCTATTAAATCCTCTTTTGCCATCAAAACTCCATAGGAAAGCTCGCCTATAATAGCTTTTTTTTCACGAATACACAACAACCGTGTTGATGCGTTAGCCTGTCCGGGTTCAGAAATATACGAGACAGGATTAAAGTGGAGAGTATATTCATATTTGAACCGGACGATGTTTTCAAAAACCACAAACGGAGGCTAGGGCCGGAATCGAACCGACGTACAAGGATTTGCAGTCCTCTGCATGACCACTCTGCCACCCAGCCAAACTCTCCGCTATAATAGTATATCGGCGGTCGGAGTCAAGCATAAACTTACGACTGTGTTAGATATTCGGGGCTTTTTCCCAGAGGAGGGAGGAAGCTTCAAATTTTTCGAACAAACCGCCCGGGATGTAATGGGTAGTTGGTACAAATCGCCCATTCAAGCATGAAGATACCGTCTTTCGAGTCAAGCGCCGAAAGCCAATTTTTTATCAAAAGGAGAATTATTTTTGAGGATGCCAAAAAAGATATGCATCAGTTTTCTCATGATCGCCACAATGATTACTTTTGCGCATTTTCCTCGTGCTTCAAGCTTTTTAACGAAATCGGCGAAGTGCAGATTGTGATTTTTCACAACCATGGCGCTCATGTGCAGCGTTTTTCGAATTTTCGCCGATCCCAAACGGGAGATGTGCGATTTACCGTTGACCGACGTTCCGGATTGAAAATGAGACGGCGTAACGCCTATAAATGCAGCAAATTGTTTCGCATTTTCGAACAAATTTACGTCCGGCATGTCCGCCAAAATAACGCTTGCCGTTTTCGCCCCGACTCCCTTTATGCTCGTAAGACATTCAAACGTAAAAGAGCCGTTACTACTCAGCTATGCCAATAAATGGAAGGAATTTGGGAACAGCGCAGCGATAGAATCGAGCACACACTTCAGCGTTCGTTTTGCGGTCAATATATAGCTTTTCAAACGAACAAAG
>JAISCG010000026.1 GCA_031265715.1 Holosporaceae bacterium
AAAAGCGCCACCAAAATCATCACGTAGCCCCGGGCGGGATTGCGAAATTTCAGCATCGGAGGCCTCCGGTGCCGGAATCTTGGGGAAAATTTTTAATTTTTCGAATAGTACAAGTTGCATAATAATTGCCGAAAAAATTCACAAAAAAGGCCGCAAAGCCCTCTAAAACAGTGCCCCCCCCCCCCCCCCCCGTTATCATTATAGTCAATCTCATTGCAATTTTATTGTCAAATGACACAATCTGTGGTTTTGAAAACGTCTTTTTCATAAACACAGTACTAAAATACAATTTTTAAAATTTCGTTAACGACCCCGAAAAATGCGTTCCTTATGCGGTCGGAAATTGTTATATTTTTCGACATATTTTTGCAGCTTACCACTCATCTCTTCAATCGGCAGCGCCGGAAGATCCTTCGCCCAAAAACACGGCTGAAATTCCGGTATTTTTTAAGAAAAGATTTTAGCCGCCGTTATCTGAGCTCCGAGAACGGCTCGCATTGCTTCGATTTTTCGAAAACAACTATGGAATTGTAGAATGTAATGCTGTGGGTTATGCCGGTAAAAACGGGGATGTCTTTGTAGTTTCCTTTGCGCCGCGCGTTTATGTTTTTGTTTTTTCCAAAAAACCAAGCAGTTAACGCATCAATGTGATCTCTGGCAAGCTCAATGAATGTTTTGTCGGTATCGGTATAAGGATCCCAATAATTTGTGTGCAAATCCTCGCACAGATAAATTCCGTCGTCGGCTATTTTGTCGTAGCACTCCAAAAAAGTTGTAATTTGTTGACTGGTCGTATGCCCTCCGTCATCGATATACTCAATCAAGATGAGAAAAAAGATTATCATGACAACGATCAAAGTTTCGCAGGATCCGCCTACAAAAACGTATTTTCCGCGTACTTTCAGTTGCTCATGTTTTACGAAAAAATGAGAGATAAACAAACTGACGATTAAAGCTGTGAAAAAGATCGCGCAAATGTCCAATCTCCAAGTTATAATCAACTTGATTAAAAATTGTGCAAAGAAAATGCCAGGCATCAGAAATATTTTTCCGATGTGTACTGTCCTGTCTTTCGTCGCTCTGATTCCAATAAATACCAGATAAGCGAAAATGAAAAACACCCACATAGGCGTGCCGGACAGAATTTTGAAAAAAGCCATCACAAATTAATTTCCATAATTTTTATCAAGAGCTTCTCCGATTTTTTGTCGGCGATATTTTCCAATCACAAACTGATGAGATAAACACGGAGAAAAATCCTCGTTATCGGGCGAGATAAACTGCTACTAAAAAGCGACGTTAAAAAAATTGGCATCGAATATTTTCCCTCTGGTTATAGACAGAAGCGTTGGATCAGGGCTTGGGTGCATCCGGAAGACATTTCACTTTTTAACAATACTTCTGACTGTTCTGTCTTTTAGATCAAGAAGATATTTTCTCTCATATTCTCCTTCGCCGACGGAAAAAGTAAAATTATCTTTGTTCCAGCGAAGATCATCATGTCCGACGTGAATGTCCCGAACATTTCCGTCTTCCCACGGCGATTTTACATCAATGGAGATATTTTCCGGTTGCCTTCCCTTTTTTGGATTGAATAAATACATTTGACGAACGCTCGCGTCGCAGCATCCATGGATGAAAGCAACAACTTTGCATTTGCTGTTTTTCAGCGAGAAAACCATGACCTGAAGCTCTGTATCCGGAAAGTTTGAATATTTGTGAAAATGACCCGAAGACACAACTGCTTCATTAAGCCCTGCGGGCACGCGATCAACATCGTCTGTCGCACTGTGAATGTAACCGTACCAGGCGTCGGTCAGGATGGAACGATTTTTATTCATGAAATTGCACAGATGGAGCACATAGTTTTTTTCCAGAAAATCCATGGCTACATAGCGATCGCCCATGTCCCGTTCGAATAATTTTTTCAGATCTCTGATCAGAGATTCCTTCATTTTTGCATAATCTTGTTCTGCATTTTCATATTCGTATTTTTTAAAACAAAAATCATAGCGTTTCCTCATTTCTTGGAAAATAGAAAGAAACGCAGCATTTATCTCCAACAATGTGTGCAGCGGTTTATTTCCGCAAAAACCGATACCGGCGAACAGTTCTTGCTCATAAATTTTCCATATTTTACCGGAACAATTGCGAATATCATCTTTGGAGACGGCATCGATTACCTCGCTCAGTAATTTTTGGAATGTTGCTTTTTGTTGCTGATTCTGTGAAGTTGCTTTTGTTGTCGTGGCATTTTTATGTTCTCCACAACCCGAGATGAACAACAAAAACAATGATAGAGCAAAAACTCTCATTTCATACCTTTTTCTATTAAAAACTCAACAAGCAACAGTTTAGCTGATCTTGCTGCTTGTTTCAAAGATTCAAGTGCAATTCCACAAGCCGAAAATATGTTACTGCTCCAGGGCTTTTTCCTAGCGGATAAAGAAGCAAGAAAGGACTTTTAATAGAGCTGAGAGGAACAGTAGTGGAAAGCAACCTGGGGTTAAGTAATGAGAACAATAGAAATAATAAACGACGCCCGCTGCAGAGCAGCGGGGTATTGAGTAGATTTTGCTTTTGGCTTTTTTTTCGCAGCAGAGCTACGGGGAATTCACCCCTCAGAGATTAAAAGGAATAAAAGATCGGCGCGAAATGGAACGGCAAGGAATATCATCTGTGGGAGGTTATTTTATTTTCAATTTTGGCGATAGCGGCGAACGCAAAAACGTACAGTGATATTCAGCGATTTATCGAGGTAAAATTTGACAATTTGAAGAAGATTTTCAATCTGAAGTGGCGCAGATACCCAACAATTTCCGGGATTTGGAAAATTCTGACAGGCATTGAAAATTGTTAAACCGTTTGTTTTTTCGTGTATTATCGACTTCGCCATGCTTTTGCTAAAACATTGGAAAATCAGTAATTTTAGAGACGCCATCTACAGATTCTCACTCGATTGCAGT
>JAISCG010000032.1 GCA_031265715.1 Holosporaceae bacterium
ATTCCGTCTCCGAATCCCAAAATTTGCGGATTTTGCGGAAACACTTTTCCCTCGGATTTATTTTTCAGAAGAATGGTTGTTCGATTCCCGACTTTTTTAAAAGCGCCGCGTATCCAGGATGCGATCGCTTTGTCGTATTCCGTGATTCCCTCCGCGGCGTCAATCACGAAGAAAACAAAATCCGATTCCTCTATGGCGGCCAGGGACTGATCGTTCATGGAAACGGCCAGGGAATCCTTCGAAAAAGGATCCACCCCCGGGGTGTCGATCAAATGAAACGTCAGCCCGCACAGCTCGGCCTTGGCGATTTTTCGATCCCGGGTAATGCCGGGCATATCTCCGACAATCGCGGATTTTTGTCGGATAAGCCGGTTAAACAGCGTCGATTTTCCGACATTCGGTCGTCCGATTACAGCAATTTTCATCGATAGGCCGCGATTTTTCCGCTGTTCATCAGTATGTACATAACGCCGTCGGCGATTACCGGATCCACGGAAATTTCGGATTTGCCGACGCCGAGAGATATTGTTTTCCGGATTTTTCCGTCATGCACCGACACAAACTGCAGAGATCCGTGCGGGGAAAGCACAAGTATATGATCTTTTATCAAAATCATGCCGGACCAATCCGCGGCTTGTTCTTCATTCGTCAGTTTTTTACTCCAACGTTTGCGACCGGTATCTTTGTTCAAACATACCAACTCGGATCTCGAATTAAATACAAAAATGCTGTTGCCGCTCAGGATCGGAGTTTGAACGCCGCCAAAATCGCTTTTCCACAACAATTTTCCGGTTTTTACGTCAAAGGCAGATGTTTGCTCGTTCGCCGCCGCCAGGTAAACAACCCCGTCTTTCAGCACGGGACAGGCTCTCGGATGAGAAAATGCCTGCGCGGCGTCGGTGAGTGAAAATTTCGACAGCATCGCATCCCAGATGACGGCTCCCGTCTCCTCCAGGAGAGCAAAAACTTCCCCGGAAGGATAGGCGAAACACACGACTCCGTCGTCGACCGCAACGGCGGAACTGCCCATGAACGTGGAATCGGTCAACATGCCGGAATGCAGCCACAGCGTTTTTCCGGTATTTATGTCAATGCAATGCAGACTGCTGTTGCTGCACATCATAAAAGCTTTTCCGTTGCGAACGGTTATGCCGTCGCCCTTGCACGGCGCGGGCAGTTTGATTCTCCAGAGAATTTCTCCGTTTTTTTCGTTGAAACAAAAACATTCCGCAAAGCTTGTCGCGACGATGAGGCGTCCGCTTTCCCGGGCAACGGCGCTGCCGATTTGACCGTCTTTCCCCGGGAGAGTTGTGCTTTTTCTCCACAATCTTGCACCGGTTTTTTGATCGAAGGCGTAGACGATGCCCCCGGCGTCCGTGCAGAACACTTTTCCTTCGGCCACAATCGGAGCGGCCGCAATTCTCAGGGATTCGGACGATTCAAAATCCAGTTCTGCAGACCATATTTCCCGGGGCGAAAGCGAAAATTTCAGGGGAGAGTAATAATGTCCGGAATTGAAATGCGCCTGCGCAAATTCGAGATTATTTTCCTCTGCGGGATCCGCGATAACGGGCGTATTATCAGCATCTCTCACCATGTTTTCGCTGTATTCGGAAATGACGAGCTCCTCTCTTTTTCCCTTCAGAGAATCTTTCTGAGAACACCCCGCCAGAATCGCTCCCAGAATAAAAAACACCACATACTTGTTTTTAATCATTATTTTGTCTCCCGAATATTTTTAATATGATTTATCAACATCACGATTCTTTTCCTGAGGTTTTTCGGAGTGTCGCTATCGTTGATAATTTTTCCCAGATTTTCCATGGCTTTTTCATAATCGTTGATGCTCAGATAATTCATGGCGTTGAGCTCGAGAGCCGTAAATCTGAACGGACGATCCTCCCCGGTCAGAGGCTCCAGAATCTGGATCAGGTCTTCGGTCGATCTGATTTTGTGCGACGCAAAAACGATTGTCGCGAGATCTTTCCAGATAATATCGATTCCGCGTTTTTTGGTCAGCTCGATCAACTCTTCGACGCTTGCCCGCACTTCCTTGAGACGGTGTAAATTTTTTCCGTTTTTTATGATGGAAAGAATCGGCTTCATCTCCGGCGGAGCGTTCTCCGCCAACTCTTCGATTATAACGGAACTGCTTTCGGTCGGAGATTGTATATCTTCCAAAATCGCATTGGTAATTTCTTCCTTGTGCCGCATCTGGCGATTGTACCACGAAGAATACGCCAAAATCGCGATCACTCCGGCCACAATCGCAAAGAGGATGTAATCTTTATATTCTTTCAAAAATTTCAGATTTCGATCATTTCTCAGCTCTTCGTTGATCTCCCGAATAATCGAATTAATCTCGTCAGACACAATAAAATTCCTTCCTAAAATACTGTGCCGATTTTAAACCGGGTTTCGCGCGTTTACCAGAGATTTTGAAAACGAACCTGAACATAAAGATATTTTATTTTTTGAATGGGGTATGTTGACGAGCGATTCGTCTGTTTAATACAATGTGGCTATATAAATTGGGGAAATGTAATGAAAAAGTTGATGTTTTTATGTGGAATGTTAGGTGTGTTGTGTGTGGATAGCACGGTTTGTATGAAGGGGAGAGGTCGGATTGATCACAGTCTCTGTCGAACTGCCGAAACCTCTATAGTTAACGAAGAGAAAGTTAGACTGAGGAGACTAACGGCTGATTTGGGCGATAGATATACAGAGATGCAAGAAAAGACGGCTTTTCTTCGGGTGGAATATCTTAAGGAAAAGTATGTTCACGGACTCGTAAATAAGGAGTTCCTTACTTGTAGAATGATCAAGAGGTGCAGAACGGGGATGATATGCTGGTTAGCGATGTGTTGGCCTGATTTTCCCGAGGGTGAGCCTAAAGCTCCGAGTGATTTCGCTCTGAGATTTGCAGCACTGGGACAACCGCCATTGCCGGTATCGAGGATAGCACCACTACAACGACCATTACCGGTACCGGAACCGTTGGAACCGGCGGCAGCGCTTGATGATGCGGAGGGTTTTGCCCCCTTTTTCTCTGACTCTGATGATAATCCCGAAGATCAGGTTTTTTGGGAAGATTCCGCATTTGGTAGCGATCTTGAGGGTTGGGATTGTGGAGGAGTAAGCAGTCATTCTACATTTGTCAGCGTTGGACGCAAGTACGTAGTACGGGATGCAATGTAACTTACGTTTGCGTATCTGTTTTGCTGATCTTGCCATCAACAGGATTAGCAGAATAGGGGGAAATGAAGTGCCGACGGGTGATAAGTTTTTTGAACTTACCACCCGTTTGGTCTTTTTTTATCTGAAATTTCAATCTCTTTTTGGGTAGATTCTCCGCAGCTCGCTGCGCATATAAAAAAATAAAAAGTTCACAGATCCACTAAGATACCCCGAGGCTTGCCGCGGGCAATCATTTGTTTTCCCTTTGAATCGTCCCATATCGTATAAACTATGACTGTTTTTTCTCTATTCCATAGATATATCCCACACTGAAGTTTTCGCCTAAAGGTGAGGGTGTCTCCCCCTCCCAGGTAACTACATCAACTACTATCGCCTAAAGGCGATAGTTTGGGGTTCCGCTTGCAAAGCGGCTAAAGAACATTTGGCTTTTATCATTTTTGTGATCTTATTTTTCTGCCTTATGATCTAACCGTCACA
>JAISCG010000036.1 GCA_031265715.1 Holosporaceae bacterium
ATAATCGAACTGAGCAAGATTCTGAAGGAAAAATTCGATTCGAAGGTGCCGAATTCCCGGGAGGCTCTCGAATCTTTGCCGGGAGTCGGTCGAAAAAGCGCAAACGTCGTACTGAACACGCTGTTCGGCGCTCCGACAATCGCCGTCGATACGCACGTTCTGCGCCTCAGTAAACGACTGGGACTGTCCGAAAATATCGATCCGCGCAAAGTCGAAGAGGATCTCGAAAAAATTATCCCGGACAGCTACAAAAAAAGAATAAGCAATCTTTTGGTGCTCCACGGCAGATATGTCTGCAAAGCGAAAAAACCGGATTGCGACCGCTGCGTTCTGGCGGATTTATGCGACGGTAAATGAAAAGTATTACCACCCGCCAGATCTTCTTCTACACTAAAATTTCAGCAAAATATTCCTGAACTGATTAACTTCCCCGGCGCGAGGTCACCCTTCACCAGATACCATATTATAAAAAAAGTGTCAAAAAACGGTTAATTTCGGATATTTTTTGATATTTTTTTAAAAATTAGCGAAATTTTTACCTTTTTTGTATAATATGGTACCTGGTGAAGAGTGACCTCGCGCGCTCCAAGTTAATGAAATAAGAGTATTTCATTAAAATTTCAGATAAAAAAAGATCCGACGGGTGGTAAGCCGTATTACTAAATATTGATCCGCAGCGCCTCACCACCCGTCGGATCTTTTTTTATCTGAAATTTCAGTAAATAGTGTTTATGATAACATTTTCTCGTCATTGCGAGGAACGGAGTGACGCGGCAATCCAGATTTTAAATTTTGCTTAAATTTGAGTACTGGATTGCCGCGTCACTCCGTTCCTCGCAATGACGAGATGAAACGCTCGATTAAATGAGACGGGTGATAAGCCGCAGCGCATCCTTCAATGGACTTTTGTGAAATATATGCTATGTTGGACCCGGACTTTGGAAACGCTAAACCATAATAAATCGCAATTGGTGATGCTGTTTGATGGAATTGTCGAATAAACGGAACAGGATAATGAAATTGAAATTTTTGTTGGTTGTTTTTGCGCTGCTAGTCGGATGTTCCGAAAAGAATATTTCGTCAAAAAATCAGCCAGCGATTCATGATGCCCGGCAGGTAATTCAGCTAAAAACAGAGGTTAGATTAGCTGATTGTCCTAAATCGAAAACCATCACCACCGATAAAATAGAAGATATCTACTCACTTAACGCACCACGCGCAGAGCTAACGTAAAGCATAACCTCTCTTCAAAATAGCATTCAGCTGCACAATCATTTTTCGCATGCAAGCGATGATCGCAACCTTCTTTTTCTTCCCGTTAGTCAGAAGCCGCTCATAGAACTCTTTCATCTCCTTGTTATGTCTGATGGCGGTAAGAACTGAGAAAAACAGCATAGTCCTGACTTCAGGCCTGCCGTTGTCGTCTTCCGTGGTTCGATACCCCTGTCTTTTTCCGCTGTCGTCGGCGCGGGGAGCCACTCTGCAGAGAGAAGCAATGCCTCGCTTGTCTATCTTACCGAGTTCGGGGATACGGTAGGCGATTTTTATCGCGGTCGTTCTTGCGATCCCCGTGTAGCCGACGAGCAAATCTATCTTTTCTTTAACTCCTTCGTCTTCCCGGATTATGTTTTCCATCATTTCTTCGATGTTTTCGATTTTCCTGTCGAGGAATTCGATCGTCTCACCGACGGAATCGGCAATCATGACGCATCCGGGACTTTGAAAACGATTCTTTTCGCTCGCTCTGAAGGCTTTCAGAGAGTCCGCGTACCACAGTAACTGCCTCGCCTTACTCTTTTTGGCATCCATGGGATTATAAAATTTCAGTTTTTCATGATAGGCTTCTCCGTACATAGCCAAATTCCTGGAATCAATCTTATCCGTTTTTGCTTTTTCTCCCTGCAGCTCTTTGAATTTCTTCACTTTTTTGTTGTCTGTTCTGTGTACTTTGAAACCGAGACTCAGCAACACGTCGATGCATATATTTTCGTATCCCCCGCTATTTTCAATGAGAACGAGAGTTTCCGACTTATTTTGAAATTTATTTAACGCAGCCCTCAGGGATTCTTCGTTGTTATCTATGTTCGCGTACGATGAATCGCTGAGGGAGAAAAGAGCCATTTTGTCTTCGGACGCGTCTATCCCGATAAAATCGGAAAACTCCATCGTGTTTTTTCTCGATTGTGAACGCACCTTCAATGCCTCCTACTCAACGAACCTGCACAACAAACCCGAGACACGGTGAACAAGATATCTTACGAACCGGGTGTTACCCGTTCAATCGAAAAAACGTTCCGTCGTATCCCGGTGATAACTCCGCGGAGATCTTCACGAAATTTATCACAACCCATGGTCAGATATTTTTCGATACTTTGCAACAGTTTTTTTTTGAGGCGGATCATTTTTTTTATTCGGGGGGAATATACCGGTCGAAAAGCCGTTCCAAAGCCCGCAGGATGCGTTTAAAGATATTTCTGCAGGGCTATACCGGAGGCAGAAGGAATCGCTTTAAAACACGATTTTTACGCGTCTCGGCGGCACATCCGTTTTTTTGCTGATTTTTCACGACGATGCAATTCGCGGCATTTTTCGGGGGAGTTTTCGGGAAGCGGTTTTCCGTTTCGCGCGCGCGCGTAATGATTTATAAAAACGGATTTATATAAATAACGTTGTACGGTGTTTAAAGGTTTATAAATACGGTATATATATATCATAACGTTTACAGTGTACGCTCGCGCGCGCGTAGAGTTTCAGGGGCTCCGGGGGATGACGGCCTCAAAATGACCCGATTTTGTAAATCTGATATTTCAACGTTTTTTGAAAAAAGACCCCGATTTTGTAAATCTGATATTTCAGGCTTTTTTAAAAAAACGACCCCGATTTTATAAATTTTACAAATCTGATATTTCAGGCTTTTTAAAAAACGCCCCGGGTAACGTAAACGGCAAAAAATGTGAGCTGCGGATTCGCAACTCACATTCTTGAAAACCGGGCGTACGATTTTTTCGTACAACCGCTAGAGGATGGCGGCAAGGGCCTCGCTTTTGTCGGAAGCGGAAAGTTTCGGACGTTCGACACACGTGTCGGCGATTTCCGGCAGACTTTCGTCGTTCCCGATGGCGGAAACAACGTCGATGTCAAAATTTTCCCGGGGAAGTTTTTTGAAAATTCTCCGAATTACCGTCTTCTTTGCCATCTCGTCATAGAAACTGATCCGGGGAGCATCTTCCTTATCCGTTTTTTTTGACATAC
>JAISCG010000094.1 GCA_031265715.1 Holosporaceae bacterium
GTTACTTCTTCCATCTATCCAAACACTTTTACTTCTATAATCTATACTCTATGTATCACAATCCTCTAATTTTGTATGCAAAATTTTCGGCTAGCTGAGTAGTAACGATTTTTTCGATATTGAGCACGATTTCCGGTGATCGGAGGATTCGCAGTATTTCGTCGATGACTTTTTGTTCTACGTCCTCTGCCGGAATAGTCCTAAAAACAGATGTGCAGGATTTGCATCGTACATGATTGCTGCAGGCGTAGTAGCGGTAGCGGAGGCCGTGGTTGTAGGCGTAGGTTGGGGTCATGGCGACGTTGCAGCGGGCGCACTTGAGGATTCCCTTGAGAAACGACGGCGTTGTGGTGGCGTATCCTTTGCGCCGGCAGCCGTTGGCGGTCGTTTCATCGTATTTCTTGAACAGCGTCTGGACGCGATTCCAGGTTTCTTCGTCGATGATGGCTTCGTGTTCACCCTGATAGACAGAGCCTTTGTGTGTCACGTATCCTTTGTAGTAGGGACTCGTGAGAATGCGCCGCACCTGGAGCGGAGCATAGAGTTTGCCTCTGGCGACTTTATCGTAGCAATGGCTACGAAGCTTTGTGCGATATCCGGGGTTCAGAGCATCGGCAATTGCCGCACATGACTCCAGAAGCTGGAATTGCTCGTAGATGAACTTAACAATCTTGGCTTCATCTTCATTTATGACCAATTTGCGGTCTTTGCAATCGTAGCCGAGCATCGGATATCCTCCCATCCAGAGGCCTTTTTTCTTGGACGCAGCCACCTTGTCGCGGATGCGCTCTCCGGTCAATTCTCTCTCATATTAGGCAAAACTTAGAAGCATATTGAGTATGAGCTTGCCGGACGACGTGGAGGTGTTAAACGCCTGAGTTACCGAGACAAATCCGATATTATGCTTGGCGAATAAGTCTATGATTTTTGAAAAGTCGAATAGCGAACGCGAAAGGCGGTCGATTTTGTAGACGACTACCATGTCGATTAATCCCGCCTCAATGTCTTTGAACAACTCCTGTAGAGCGGGTCTGTCCATGTTGCCTCCAGAAAATCCTCCGTCATCGTAGTGTTTTGAGATGAGCCTCCAATTCTCGTGAGTCTGACTGGCGACATAGTTTTCGCCGGATAACCGTTGAGCATCAAGACTATTGAACTCCTGCTCCAGACCTTCTTCACATGATTTTCGCGTATAAATTGCGCACTTTATGACTTTTTGCTCCATCATGATTCTCCAAAAATCTGAGTATCTTGCTCATGCCAAAGCAAATTCATTGGCTTGGTTACCAAATCCTGCAGTAGAATCGTCTGGGGGAAAGTTCCGTCCAGAATGGCCTTCTTGATTTTCGGATTCAGGTTGTTTAGCCGCATAATTAGCTGTACATATCGCTTCGAAAGTTTGTTTTGGCTGCAGTAGAGGTCGATATCGCCGATTTTCGTAATTTCCTGCTCCCACTTGTACGCCTTCAGCAGAGCTTGTAGCATAGGCTGATTAAGCGTTGGTTTCGAAAATGTGCTGTCCGGTGTGATGATTTTCGATTTTGCCGAGCCGCGCTTAACGATTTTGATCGGTATAAACACCTCTTATTTCAGACTTAATTCCATAGCTTCCATTTAAACTTCTCCCACGTTAAAAAATTTGATTCCGTTCCACTTGGTGCCGGTAATCTTCTGAGCCACAGCTGATAGCGAGTTGAAGATCGTGCCGCCATAGGCGAACCCTTCCTCAACCACAAGGACTTCGTGAATTTTTCCTTTGTATTCCTTGACGATTTTCGTACCGACCATCGGTGAATATTTCTTGATTTTTGCCTTTGGCTTATTGGGCCCGCGGGCTCCAGCGATCAGCTTTTGCTCTGTGGCAGCGTCGATTCCGCCGTAGGCCAGCTCCTGGATGTAGATCATGAAAATAATTATGGACGAATTCCAACCTAAAGCAAGAAGAGAATGAATCGACTGATTTTAAAAAGACCAACATTCAGTTCGGTTTCACGGACATCCGCCCGACCAGAGAATTCTCCGCAACATGAAAATGCGGTTTTTAGCGAAAGTCCGGAATTAGCTCAGAATAAGTCTTTGCGGAAGTGCGAAAAATCTCCGTGACACAGCTGACAGAAACATAAAAATTCACTCCAATTTCTGAAGTGCATACTACCATGGAACATCGAAAAGAAAAATGATATTATCGCTAGCAGATAAATGATTTGGAACACATGGCAGCTATTGATACACGTGGACATCAGGAATGAATCGACAAAGCGGCAAACTATGTTTCGGCAGCGTTTGGCGTGCCACGGATAATGTATCATGACAGCATTTGGCACGGAGAAAACAAGCTGCCCCCATTGGTATCCGCTCGTTGATGGAGAAAGGATAATCGGCTGTGTCAGCCTAATAACGCTCGATTTTATTAGTATAAGACTGTGAGGAAAACAAAATGACATGTGATGACAAAACGCGCGAACAAACGAAAGACCTAACGCTAATTCTTCTGTATCTTAATTCATCCGATAACAATGATTGTTGCCGCAGTTGGAAAGGCTATGACTTTGATGATTTGAACAACCTGGCGGAAGATAGTTATATCAGCGAGGGACGCAACGCAAAGTCAGTCCTACTCTATGACAAAGGAATAGAGCGCGCAAAAGCGTTATGCGCAAAGTACGGAATTGATTTTCCAGAAGGTGGAAATGGATAGTAAGATGACAATTGATTATATACTTTTGGCGAAAAAAGGGAAAGGAACTGCAGCTCCTTGAAGTCCTCCCCAAAAGCTGGTTGTGACAGATCCTTACTGTCATGTCCGGAATCCAATGATAACGAGCGTGCTTATGATGTTGTTGTCCGAATCGCTGTTCCTGAATTTCTGGCATATTTTTATCCTATTCATGTTTTTGCGAGGATATAACTGCTCGCTCGGCAAGTAAACTACTCAATATAAATCACAACACCCTACGCAACAATATCTCCGCAATCGTCTCTTCTGTAGTCGCTTAAAAACAGGTACTCCTGTTTCTCCGATTGCCCGAAATGCAGAGAGGAAATGTGAAATGGAGAGAGAATGCTGATTTTTGACGAAAAAATAAAATTACATACGGCATCTTATGTTGCGGTTGATGGCGTAGGTCACAGCTTCACAGAGACATCCACCCAACCAAAAAATTCTCCGCAACACGAAAATGCGATTTTAGTAGAATGTCCGAAATCGTCTCTGTTGCAGCCATTGCGAGCGGAGGTTCAAAAAATCTCCTGACCCCGTCGTTTGGAGAAAATGGAGAGATTTAGAGACGGATTTTACGCTTTGGAGAACGATGTTGAGCGCGATATTGTCTGTATGCACGTGCACCGTAGGAGCAACATCCTTGTGTTATCGACCTCCATTAACCACTTAGGAACTTAGTCCTTACCAACTTTCAAAAGATGAAACTATGCTTCTTATAAATAAGCTTCCTATTAAATTCTTTGTTTTTTATTTGAACCCATCAAAATATTCGCTAATTTCCATTGCAGGTACAGTACCGCGAATCTGCAATTCATTCAAAAAAGTCATAAAGAACGACAATAATGAACTTTCTTTGCTCCAGATATATCGATAAGTATTATTTAAATCTTTTTTACAAATCCAACTTCTATCATGAATGCAGCACCCGATATTGAGAAAATCGCCATCGTTGATATCTACGATTTGTTCTGTTAGTTTGGATTTCCACTCATTACGAATAGTTAATAAGCCTCCTATAATGGAGAATACTTCTCTTCCAGGGCGTTCTTCGCCATTACATAAAACTGGCGCGCTTGTT
The DNA here is from genome assembly GCA_031265715.1 of Holosporaceae bacterium. Classification (GTDB taxonomy): domain Bacteria; phylum Pseudomonadota; class Alphaproteobacteria; order UBA3830; family UBA3830; genus JAIRMQ01. The sequence continues at coordinate 3,801 of JAISCG010000094.1, forward strand.
CTAAAAAGCTTGCGAACCGAGGCGGCTTTTTGCTGAGCATATTCAAAATTATTTTTATTAAGCTCAGGCTTTACTTCGAATACTGCGTAAACGCTTTCTGCCGGAATATATTTATTACTGCCGTGATCAAAGAAAAACGGAGAAAAATGAGCATCGTATATAACTATATCGAGTTGCTCACTAATATCTCCTTTGCTGTCTATAACGAAAGCTTTGTCACAAGAATACCTGTTGGGTAGGTACTGTTTGAAAAAATTTATCCAAGATGCCTCTGTATTGTCGCCTTGAGCACCAGGATGTGATAATTCTGTATCCATTAGAGCAGCCATTTCTTTTTGTTTTGCTTGAAAAAGATCTGTAAGCGTTACCATACGACATTACTCCACTGTTTAGACAAACAATCTTTTGCACACTTCGCGACCTCCAATTTTTCCTGAATTGTCATATCATCTGAAATGACGTTGTTTGTATTAAATGGATCGACTAATCGTGTTGATTTTAAGTTTTCACAAAAATAATTCAAAATGATTTCAAAACCTTTTTCAAGAGATATGTTGAAAGATCTTCCATTTATAGCCTCTATAACGGCTAATTCAATATTGACAGATGGAAATTCTAATCTATGACAATCTCTCCATATTTTCGCAAGTTTTATAAATGGCGCGCGCTTAGAATCGCATATATATTTTACTTGCCCCTTAACATTTGTTTGAGTATGTGTATCGCTTTTAGATTTATATATCCAATGATAATTTGTGTTACCAGGTTGCAATTTTCCAGGCACCAAATCAACATTGTATCCCGGTCTATTTAACCCGATGGATACATTTTGCTTACGAACATTGGATGTTCCAAGCCAGCTTTGAAGATGAGAAAATAAACTGTCAAAAACTTCTTCAATTGGATTAACGCAAGAATGTTTTATCGATATAAAGACATCGCAATCGGATTTTCCCTTTATTGCAGTTCCTTTAGCAGATGATCCAGCTTGAAATATATCATCCACGAAACCGTTCCCCCATTGAATTATATAGGGACGCAATTGATTGATAATGTTATTTACTTTATACGAGGCCATACTCGACTGTTTTTGAGATAAAATATTCTGTAAATACTGATCTATCGTTATTTCTTGTCTTTTTCTATAAGCGTCGTATATCAGATTCTGTAAGTTCAGCGATTTCAGCAACATCTTTAATATCCATTCCTTTTGACAATAATTTCAAAGCCATTTCTTTTTTTTCTTTGTTTCTTCCTACCGCTTCCCCCCTTTCCTCGCCAATGGCGATGCCTCTTTCCTCTGCAACAGTCATTTCGCTGTTGCGATCGTTGATGGTTTTTTGGCGTAAATCGGAAATGGCGCGGATTTCATCGTCGGCGCTGATGTATTTCAGCGTTTCCATCGCCTCATGAACTTCCTCTACCTGCAGAAACGATTCGTCCATGAAAATCGGATCTTTCAGAAATGATAGCCAGGCTGTGAGTAAATCGCGTCGATCCGCCTTCTTTGGATTGAACTTCGCCAGCTCAATGAAAATTATCCGTGCGCTGTCAGTCATGATCTGATAGGGATCCGGATCCTGCGGCTGAAAGGTCATATAGGCCTCGCCGATGGCATTTTGTCGCTCCGTAACATTCTCTCCCAAAATCCAAATACCAATAACCTTGGGCCCTTTGTAGGATTTTCCCTTCTTCACAATCCGAGGCATCATGTTTGCTAGATAATGAAACGCTCGCTGCGGAATCTCTCCGGTATTTTTAATCTGAATCTCAATATCAATTTTCGTTTTATTGTCCGTCGTAGCTTTGATATCGAGGCGACTGGCCTTATCCTTCTCGAGAATCTTTTCTATATTCGGATTATCAAAACTCAGATCAATAATATGAGGATTACCCTTGAACAGTGCATTCAAAAATGAAATCAGAAGCCCTTTATTCTGCTCCACACCAAATATGTTCTTGAAGATATAATCCTGTTTGGGATCTAATAAGTCGGTCATTACGCAGCTCACCAATTTCGTTTGTTAATACTATAGCACACTTCCCATCTAAAACAGATATGCTTGCAACGTAAATTATTGCGATAAAAGCTGATTTATGCTTTTTCTTAAAAATAGCTAAAATATCAAGAAAGAAACGTTTTTATTTTTCCATTGCATCCGTCCAGTAGTACTAATATGATGACATTGGCGGTATCGAAGGAATAGTTTTTGTTATTTTGTCCGCTTGCCTGGGCGAGAGTTTCTAAAAGTTAACGCGATCTAGTAACTAATTGATATTGCGGAATAAAATAGTTAACAAAAATGGAGAATAGTTTCGTTATTTCAAACGCTTCCTCCGCCAGCGAACGTAACGTTCGATCCGATATTTTTATTAAAATAAATGTTGTATGATTTTGCTTGAAAATCATATTAATTTGATCACATTTGATCCGTTTTCATCTGGATTTTTCTAAAAATCGTTCTCCATTCTCCAAAATCGTGTGTTTGGAGAATGTGGTGACACGCGTTGTAATTTATTGAAAATACTACATAAAATCGAATCAATTGCGTTATGAACAAAGCCGGTTCGGAGAATGGAGACGGTAAGCGAGTGGAATCGGCAGACGCTGTTGTAGCCTCAATTTCTTCTATGCCATTTTTCCAATTGATAAACAAAAAAACAAAAGCTATTACCTGAAATAAAACCACAAAAAAGCTCAATATAGAGCAAAAAAAAACATCAATTTTATGCTTGACTCGGGTAGAGGTTAGAGCTATATTACAAACATAAAAATTGTCATATAGGAGATAAAAAAATGATAAAGATTGAGAAATACGAAAATAAAGCTATCATCGAAGCGAACAAAAAAAATGCAGGTTACGAAAATGTTTGCAGCGCCTATCATAACGCGAACTATGGATTAGCTAACGCATTGAAATTTCCTTAAAAATGGGAGAGATTGAAGGTTTTTTTGGAATCAGTTGATAAGCTGTAACAGTTGACAAAATATGAACAAGGAAATTTTTAGGAGACCTATGTCGAGAATGTTCAAGCATCAAAGTATGTTTCATATATCCAAAAACAGTTTCAATAA
>JAISCG010000111.1 GCA_031265715.1 Holosporaceae bacterium
GGCACTTCTCGTCAATTTACGGCATTCATTGAAAATTTCCAAGCCAAAATTGCAGAGAGTTTATCTGTATGCCGCTGTGTTGATGAAATATTTTAAAAAATCAGAACACTTTTTCTCAAAATACTGAATTTATATAAAGCAAGAGGGGTTGAGTTTTGTACACGAAAGAAAATCTTGAGGTGATAGAAAAAGCGATAAGCGACATGCAATCCGGGCGGCGCGTTGTGGGAGCGAGCTACGGAGACACTCGTGTACAGTATGCGAATATTTCGCTGGCGGAACTGATCAGTTTAAGGAATCGGATTAAATCCGGCATTGAGGATTCGGAAAAAAATGCGAAACGTCAAGTGCATTTTACAACATCGAAAGGCCTTCAATGAATCTTTTCAAATCGATTGCGAATATTTTTAAAAGGAAAGCATCTGCAGCCTACGACGGAGCGGGACACGGAAAGCGTCTCGGCAACTGGTATCCGTCGAGCTCGTCCATCAATACCATTTTAGACTCGAATTTGAGTATATTACGGACTCGATCGCACGATATTGTTCGAAAAAATCCCTATGCTGCAAATGCAATTGATTCGATTGTTTCAAACTGCATCGGTACCGGAATTAAGCCGCAGTCGAAAGCAAGCGACGCAAATTTCAGAAGGAAAATCCAGGAATTGTGGTTGAATTGGACAGACGAAGCGGACAGCGCAGGCGTTTGTGATTTTTACGGGCTGCAATCTTTGGTGTTGAAGAGTGTTGTTGAATGCGGCGAATGTTTTGTGCGCATGAAAATTGACCGGAGCAATGCGACGGTACCGCTGAAATTGCAGGTGTTGGAGTCGGAGCATCTGGACTCGTCAAAAGACGGTGCGCTGCAAAACGGGAACGTCATCAGATCCGGTATCGAATTTGATAAATCAGGAAAACGTGTTGCGTATTATTTGTATCGGGAACATCCGGGAGAAAAATCACCGCTGTACGGTTTAAATATTGATTCCGTACGTATTCCCGCACAAGAAATTCTGCATATTTTCAAGCCGTTACGTCCCGGACAAATTCGCGGCGAGCCGTGGTTATCAAACATCTTACTGAAATTGCACGAACTTGATCAATACGAAGATGCGGAACTGGTTCGAAAAAAAACTGCAGCGATGTTTGCGGGATTCGTAACGCGTTTGGATCCGGACTCCGAAATGTTTGGTGAAAGTGAAGCAAACAACAAAGGTGCTGCATTTGCAGGACTCGAGCCGGGTACAATGCAATTTTTGGATCCGGGGGAAGACGTGAAATTCTCCTCCCCCGCAGATGTCGGCAACACATACGAAACTTTCATAAAACAACAATTGCGTGCCGTTTCCGTCGGACTCGGGATCACCTATGAACAACTTACGGGCGATTTGAGCGACGTAAATTATTCGTCGATTCGAGCGGGATTGGTTGAATTTCGCAGAAAATGTACGGCTTTGCAGCATAATTTGATCGTGTTTCAACTCTGCCGTCCGATCTGGAATCGCTGGATTGAGCTGGCGATACTCTCTGATGCTGTGGAGATTCCGAGCGATCCGACTTTTTCTTCGGTCAAATGGATTCCGCAGGGATTCGCCTGGGTGGACCCGTTGAAAGAACAAAACGCACAAATGCATGCCGTCAGATGCGGATTCAAGTCTCGCGCAGAAGTTGTATCCAAACTCGGCTACGACATTGAGGAAATCGATGCGGAAATTGCCGCCGACAACAGGCGAGCCAAGGAAATGGGATTGATTTTTGATTCTCAAAATATCGGTGAGGTGAAAAATGATACAGAAAATGATGAGTAAACCGCTGATGATTGCTCCGCAATCGTTGGAAATAATTTCCAGTGCGGAATGGTTTGAGTCGGATAAAAAAACATCCGCCATTGTGCATGAAGGCACGGCAATAATTCCCGTTCTCGGTTTGCTTACCAAAAGCCCCACATTTTTCAGTTCATTTTTCGGTACAGTTTCTTACGAAGAAATTTTTGAAATGATTTCTTCTGCGCTCGATGATTCAAAAATAAATTCAATTTTGTTGGATATCGACAGTCCCGGTGGAGAAGTCAGCGGGCTTTTTGATTTGGTCGATTTCATTTACGAGTCTCGAAAAATAAAACCGATTTATGCAATTGCAAACGATTGCGCATTTTCGGCAGCCTACGCAATTGCGTCCGCCGCGTCAAAAATTTTTGTAAATCGAACTTCTGGAGTCGGCAGCATCGGAGTTATTGCGACCCATATCGATCAAAGCTCCTACGATAAAAAAGAAGGAATCAAATACACGACGATTTTTGCGGGCGACAAAAAAAATGATTTGTCACCCCACGAACCGCTTTCTGACGAGGCAACGGCTGACCTTCAAAAAGAAGTGAATCGTCTTTATGAAATGTTTGTTGCGACTGTCGCAAAGAACAGGGGTGTTTCAACAGCTCAAATTCGAGCGACGCAAGCCGCGCTGTACTTTGGTGCGGAATCTGTTTCTCTCGGGCTGGCGGACGAAACGGCGGATTTTAGGAAATGTCTACAAATTACAGGAGCCAGGCTGAGCCTGGACCCGAAAATTAATATAACGTCAAATTTTCAAATAACAGGAGGTAATCAAATGAACGAAGACATTGAAAGCTACAAAGCGGAAGTTTTGGAAATTTTCAAGCTCTGCAAACTGGCTCATGCCGAGAATAAATTAGCAGAATTTATCGAACAAAATCTTTCATCCGACCAGGTGAAAGAAAAATTATTGGCGTGTGCGAATACTCAGGAAGAGATAAGAAGCACGGTTTATCAAAAAGAAGCTGTACAAGAAAATCCGGTAATCGCGGCAGCCAAAGCAAGAGCAACAAAACAAATAGGAGGATAGAAAATGGTTATTGAAGAAGGAAAAAATCTGGCGGATGTGCTGAATTTTGAAATTGATAAAAATTATTGTCGCGAAGTTGTGATGGTTGCGTCCGGACAAAATTTAAAACTCGGAGCGGTTGTCGGAATCGTAACCGCAACCGGCGCAGCGAAAATTGTTTCCGTCGATCCGGAAGAAGAGGACGGCAGCGATGTTGCGGTCGGCGTTGTTTTGGAAAATGTCGATGCAACATCCGGAGCGAAAAGTGCGGTTATCGTTACTCGAATTGCAACGGTTGTTGCAGACGGGATTGTATTCCCGAACGGAGCCACCGATGCTCAAAAGAAAAAAATCACAAAAGATCTTGATGCGCGCGGCGTTGTAATCAAAAAAACAGTTTAAGGAGAAAATAAAATGAATAATCCGTTTGAAGACAGTGCATTTAATATGACGTCGCTGACGAAAGCGATAAATTTGCTGCCGAACATGTACGGCAAACTTGAATCGCTGAAATTATTCCCGCAAAAATTCGTTCGCACGAGAAATATCTCGATTGAGGAGCGCAACGGCGTTTTGAGTTTGCT
>JAISCG010000155.1 GCA_031265715.1 Holosporaceae bacterium
GTCTATGCGAAGTTCGACCTCGTGTCCTTTGCGCGCAAAATAGGCGATTTTATCGCCGGCGTGATTCAATTGAACGCCGAATTTTTCCGGATTGGACTGCAAAACGCTTCGCGGAATGAGCGGTTTTTCATTGTCCTGCGGAATTCTATCGCAGGCGATCATAGCAAAAACCGCACAACAAAGAGTAATTTTTTTTAACATTCAACACACCTTCTCTCTAAAAAACGGCCAAGTCTATCATGGAAAAACTCCCCAAATAAAGGTACTCTGTATAACGTAAAAAGTATCGGGAGACGCAAATGCTTTGGAGATGGATAAAAACTGTTATTTTACTTCCGTTTAATGTGCTTGTTGTTGTTCCTGCAGCCATTCTCTGTTTTTCAGACTACAATCCAAAAATGCAAAGCGCATTTTGCCTGATTATCGGAGCGTTTCTGCTGATCATCGGGCTACTTCTGGCCGCCCGGACCATGCGACTTTTTGAAAAAGTAGGAAAAGGGACTGCAGCCCCCTGGGATCCGCCAAAAAAATTGGTTGTCACCGGTCCCTATTGCTATGTCAGGAACCCGATGATAACGAGCGTGCTGACCATGCTGATTGCCGAATCGCTGCTGCTGGGATCTTGGCACATTTTCGGCTGGTTTGTCACGTTTTTTCTGGGAAATACCGTTTATTTTCCGTTTTTCGAAGAGAAGGATTTGGAGAAAAGATTCGGCAAAGATTATTTACAATATAAACGCAATGTGCCCCGGTGGATTCCGAGATTAAGCGCTTGGAAACCGAGTCGGAGGAAATAATTATGGATTGTTTTTGTTATCAAACAATCATTGGGGAGATGACGATCCTGGCCAATAAAAATTCCGTGACGGGGGTAAATTTTGGCCGCTGTTTTTCGGATGCACAAAACGTCGAGTCTCATCTGATTCGAGAAGCATTTGCTCAATTAAGAGAGTATTTGTCCGGATCGAAACAAACATTCGATTTGGATCTTGCCCCGGACGGGTCGATTTTTCAAATGTCGGTTTGGAACGAGTTGAAAAAAATTCCCTATGGGGAAACGAAAACCTACGGAGAGATCGCCGTTGCCATAGGCAATCCCAAATCCTGTCGAGCTGTCGGAAGAGCCTGCGGCCAAAATCCGATTTCGATCTTTATTCCGTGTCATCGGGTGATCGGATCCGACGGAAATCTGACCGGATACGCCGGGGGCACGGATATAAAGAAGAAACTTCTGGAAATAGAAAGGGCCGACAAATTTTTATGATAAAGAATAAATTTTTTACCGTTGCCTGGTTGTTGTTTTTACTGTCTGTATTCGGGTGTACAGAGTATGAGCGGAAGACGGAAAACGATAAATGCCGGACTGTAACACCTCCGACCGGCATCCGACAAAAAGCAATTTTTCAAAAATTGATCGACGAATTAATCGATGCGATTGATAAAGACGACGTCCACAATCGCTCCGCCGAAATTCGTAGAATCTATGCGTCGGAATTGTTTGCTGCATACTGCGATATCAGAAAAAAGTTGTACACATTGTTGGAAATAAACGCCACATTTTTGCGAATGAAACCGAATTTTTCCAAAAAAAGTCTATCTGAATATGCTTCCGCGAAAAAGCAACTGATCAAGGATCTCAGGGAACTGAAGGAAATATCGGAGTCTCATATTTCAGTCGGAAGTGAATTCCACATGTTTGATTATCGCGAGAAGGTAATTCCGCTGTTGGAAGCGATTTATGAAGCATGTCTTATGAAATTTGTTTATACCAATGGAGAAATGCTGACAGATGCGTGGTTTTCTTTTGTTCGCAACTCCCGCGAAAACGCGGATCACATTCCTGCGGGACTCAGCGTTGCAGTCGCAAATCAGGAAATACGCAGAAAAAATGACGAATTCGGCTACGAGTTTCTCGTTTTTTCATTAAAGGACAGCGACCGTAAAATTGTGGCATTTATTGAAGAGCGTGAGGTTATTTCACATATGTTCCTATATGATCCGAAAGACGGACAAAAATTGCAAAGAATAAATATAGACATAAAAAAATATCCGAGTCATTGCACTCCCTTTCCTCCTTTCAGTTTTAGTGTGGAATCGCCCTCCGTGGAAGATTTTAATCCGAAAAAAATTCGTCTTTGGGTCGGAGGTGCAGATAACATTATTTTTGATAAGGAAAACAATATTTTTTCAGTCGGCGATGAGTTCGCCCGCTATAATGAACACGCCTTTGATTATAAATTGGATTTGAAAAATAAAACGATCAAGTTGATAGAAAATGAAAATGCCAAAAGGTGAAATCAGCTCAGTTGCTCCACTTTTGAGTTATAGCATAAACAGAATTTACAAAGATATCATTGGGAACCGTTGGGTGGCAAGGTGCCCTGCCCTTAAAACAGTTGTACTAGAAATATGTCACAGGAGTAAAAATATTCGAAAATCAACACATCGCCCGTCGCAAAGCATTTATGCAATTAAAATCAGTCATTGACAAAGATTATTATTTCAATGATAATAAATATTATTATATTAAAAAGGACTATGTAGATAATGATAAATGTATTTTCAAAAGTTTTAGTTGGTATGGGAGTAGTGTTAGCAGTTCCGATGTGTCAGGGAATGAGGAGTAATCCGGTAGAACTTCCTTCGATTTTTACGGTGATGCAAATGGCAGGTATGGACAAGGTTTCGATATATCAGGAGACGCAGCACATAGCAACAAGTTTTTTTCCGCCTCCTTGTCAAGTAAGTAGATCAGCTCCCAGAGAACAGAGAGTGCGAAAAGGGTTAGGTTACGAAGCAGCGGCTGTACGAGATCAGTTGAGAGAACCGGGAATGGAGTCTTACCAGGATTATAATAGGGAAAAAGAAGGCTCGCCTTGGCAACCGGCTTTTCAATTGGTTTTAGGGTGTTTTGGTAAATTTAATACTGCATTAATAAATGACGCCCGCTGCAGAGCAGCGGGGTATTTAGTGGATCTGTGAAACTTTTTATTTTTTTATATGCGCAGCAAGCTGCGGGGAATCTACCCAAAAAGAGATTGAAAAAATTTATTCGTAATGCCATAAAATTTTCAGAAACAAATGGAGAAAAATTACCGGAACTAAAGCGCACATATTCACGTGCCGAGCCCCTTATGATGAAATATATAATGGACCATTTTGATCGAATGAGAGAGATTGCTTCTCTTCTGCCAAGAGAGACGGATATTCCGGGGGAAACGATAGAGGAGGCCAGCTTTCTGGAAGAGGGGTAGAGGTAGCTAGACTTAATCATGTCCATCACGCGAGACGCCTGAGCTCCCGGAATTTGCCGCACAAACTCATCCACAGATTGTCCCGGACCTTCAATTTCAAAAAAACAATTATACAAAACTTGCGATCTCTGCGCGGACCTCCTGAATTCCCACATTTTTCTCCGAACTGACACCGATAATCGACGGGTGCGAGGCAGTGTGATTCACAAGTTTCGCCGCCGTCTGTTTTTTACACTCGTCAAGATTGGTGATTTTATCGATTTTGGTGAGAATTATCTGATATACCACCGCGGAATCATCCAAAATTTCCATAATTTCTTCA
>JAISCG010000153.1 GCA_031265715.1 Holosporaceae bacterium
TTTGTTGACGGAGGAGTACTGTTTTCCCTTTCGCAGGGACTGTTTTTCAAAAATCGCATCAGGATCCCATCCCGCGAAATCCAGAAAGTATTTTTCGATATTTTAACGCGAATTTCTCCGGAAAGGGTCGGCGGATTGTCATCAGTATCGATGACGAACGCGATAATTCCGTTTTTAAAATCTTCCATTCCTTTTATTAAGATTTTCGGATTGGGAATTCCTTTGCAAAAACAAGGAGTTAGTGCCGGCGTACTATATATGCTGTCGGAGTCTGAAGTGAGCGTTGCTTCGACAATATAAATCAGAGGTTTTCCGTTTCCGTCGGCGGCGCTTTTCATCGGTATCCCAAGAGTGTGAAACGGCACCTTCCCGACGTATGTCATTTCGGGGGTATTTTTTTCGTCCCCGCTTTCGTCGACGGACGGGCGAGGCAGTCGCTGGTTGTTTGCAACGAAAGACGCCAGCGCGATGGAAACGGTTTCAATGTTGCTTTTCGTAATTTGATCGCGCATGATTTTTCCGGTTGTGATCATTTTTGTGACGAAAAAACCGGAAACCAATCCGATAATCGATACGGCGATGGCTATTTCCAACAAAAATGATCCGCGCAGTTTACCAAATCTTAAATAGAAGTACGCAATCTTTGTTTTTATTCTTGGTATTATATCGTGAATCGGCAATACATTCTCCCGTTGCTTCCGAAGCTTTAATCGCTTGAATTTCCCCGTTTTTCGGATCTCCGTTATCGCTGTTTTTGTCGATAAAATACGCGTCTTCCGGCGATAAAATTCCGGAGAAATTTTGATTATCATCCGTGCCTTTGCACAGCACGATCCATGTTCCCGGATGATCCGCGATGTTTGAGGACACACTGTAATATCCTCCCAGTTTGCTTGTCGGATAACCGTTAACCAATTCCATGCTGATCAAATTTGAGGCGATCAAGTGCTGCCAAAATCGTTTCGCATCTTCGACGGAAGAAATATTGCCGTTTCCGGAACCGTTTTGCAGAGAATCGGAAATCATTTCGCGAGCTGCCGAAAAGTCTCCGGGCAGCGCTCCGTATCTGTCCGTGAATCCTTGAATTGCAATTCTGAATGTGTTCACCTGATCAATAACCGAACGCAGTTTAACCGAGTTGATCAGTTCCTTTCCCTTGAGCGCAAATCCGGCTATTAAACCGATTACCACAACCGCAATCGCCACTTCTATGAGGGAAAACCCCCTGTTTCTTCGAAAAAAATTAATCATTTTTTGAATTTCAACGGCCTCGGATCATCGGCAAATTTATTGTATATCTTTTTGTCGGCCTCATGATGAAGTTTGCTTTTCTTTCTAAGAATCGTGGCTTTCAAAAAAATAACCAGCTCGGTAATGTCCGTGGATTTTTCATTGCTGCCAAGCAGAAAATCGCTTCCTTTGAATCCGGGAAGTCCGCTCCGTTGTTTGCCGGACGATTCCTGCATCAGTCCGCCCATCACGGCAACCTGTCCCGACTGCAATTTCAGAACAGAATCCAACTCTCGCACATCAACGATCGGAATTTTATGGCTATGAGGAATATTTTGTCCGACGGTATTTGTGTTAACCGTCGTTGTTTGATAAAAAAACGGCACTTCTTTGTAGCCGGAAATTCTGGAAACGGTCGGACGCAAATTCAGCAAAATCGTATTATTCTTTTTATCGACGGACGGAATAACCGATATAATCAGTCCAATCGGAATTGTGTGAATTGTCGTCGACAAAAAATCCGTGCTGCGATTATCCGAAACGGTTGCGTATTGCCGCTGCAATTCCGGAATATAAATGACCTCGTTTTGCGCAACTTTCAGCACCGCCGACTGATTGTTCAAAACCGTGATTCTGGGACTCGACAAAGTTTTCACGGCGCCGAATTTTTCTATTAATCCGGCAACGACGTTTAGACTTGCCCTTTCTATTCCGAATGAGAATAATCCTTCATCTACTGAAAACGGTTTTTTAAATTTTGCGCCGCCGCCGCGAATTATATTCCAATTAATTCCGTTTTTATATTCGTTTTTTAGATTTACCTCGAGAATTTTTGCTTCGATCAGAACCTGCGACTCGGAAGTATCTTTCAGCAAACGCAGATATTTTTGCACTTCCGTTTGTTTGTTCTGCGTGGTGTAAACCGTAATTAATCCGCCCTGGCGATGAATTGATAAATATGATCCGTCGTCCTCTCCGATGATCGTTTTCAGCGAAGCTTCCAACTCTGCCCAAAAATCATTTTTTGCGATTCCGGAAACCAAACTGCGCGATCCGTTATTTCCGTCCGCGGACGTCATCGGAGCATTGCCCTTTCCGATGGACTGATTCATGAAAATATCGGTCGAGACTGCAACATTGCTCTGGGTATTTCGCTGAATATTCAGGAACTGCACGTTATAGACTTTTAACATGGGGCTGTCTGTTTCGATTTTCACGGAATTTCCGTTAATCGAATATTTTAATCCCGTTCCGCTGCAAATATCTTTCAGGATATCCAAAAACGGACGTTTTTTGGCGGAAAAAGAAACGCTGCCCTCGACGTCCTGGGTGATAAAAACGTCGATGCCGGCCAAATCTGCCATCTGGGTCAGCACTTCGCGCATTTTCATTTTTTCGGTGACAGAAATTGAAATATTTTTGTAAAAATTTTCATTGACTATCGGCTCTCCGTCGATTTCATCTTCTTCAAAATCATCAACATCAAGATCCGAAGTGAACTCCTCAACGGGGGCCGATATCGTTTCAAAAACTTTATCATCCAATTTCCTCTGCTGAGGAGTTCCGGCAGTGTCATCCAAAGAACAGCCGCTTAATACCAAAAATACCACAAAAACTACAAAATGCATGCTGTTCCCGAAAACAAAACCTCGGAGTTCATTATACGCAATAACGGACGGAAAATACAGAGAAAAAATTAAAATTTTATGTTTTTTTCTTTAATGTCAATATCATGCCAAGTGTGATACTTGCGGCGATCATGGAAGATCCTCCGTAGCTCATGAACGGAAGAGTCATCCCCTTTGTGGGAATTATGTGCAGAGCCGACGCTATATTAATGAATGATTGCAGACCGAATTGGGCAAGCAATCCCACCGACGCCAACAGTGAAAACAGACTGCCTTCTTTCACCGTTTTCAACATTCCGTAAACAACAATAAAAGCGATCACTGCTACGACAAGAACACATACGCAAAATCCGCACTCCTCCCCGAGAACCGCGAAGACGAAATCCGCGTGAGCGTCCGGCAGATATTTTTTTATAATTCCTTCTCCCGGCCCGACTCCGAAAAAACCTCCGTTGGAAAAAGCTTCCAGCGATCGATTAATTTGATAATGATCTCCGACGGCCGGATCCAAAAAACGATCGACGCGCGCGGTTACGTGCGGCAAAAACAGATAGGCGAGAATGAATCCGCCCACGCCGATTGCCGCGGCCAGAATAACGAAAAATATCGACAGTCCGTTGACGAACAGTTGTCCGAACCACACCGATATCGTTACGACCGCCATTCCGACGTCCGGTTGCAGCACAAGTAAAAAGACGAATGACCCGAGAAATAAAGCGGATAAAAATTTTCCGTAAAATTCCGGACGTTTTTGTTGTTCGGAAAGCATCCACGCCGTTATGACCGCCAGAGCCGGTTTTACGAATTCGGACGGCTGAATCGAAAATCCGAAAATCGATATCCAGCGGCGCGCTCCTTTAATTTCAATTCCGACTATCAGCGTTAAAAATGTCAGCAACATAAATACGACAAACAAAAAAATCGAAAGTTTTTTTAAATTTGAAATGCTCAGAACGGAAATTGAAAAAATTATAAAAAGCGAAGGAACGAGATACGACAGATGACGTTTTAAAAAATAGAATTTTTCGATTCCCATGCGATCCGCAACCATTGGAGTTGCAGCCACCGCCAACAGAATTCCGAACGCGATCAATATTGAAAATGCAAAAAGCATGACTCTGTCTACGGTCCACCACCATTGCCCCAAAATACTGTTACTGTCTCGTGCAATCATTTTTCTTTTCGAACCGATTTTTTAAATTTGTTACCGCGATCTTCAAAATTTTCGAATTGATCAAAACTCGCGCAGGCCGGAGATAACAACACGACCTTTGCACCCAAATCTGCGGCTGCTTTTTCGGATCGCGCCACGGCCGTTTCCAAAGTTCCGGCAACCTCATTTTTCACACCGTGTTGCGTCAGCAGGTGCGACCAATTTTGCGCCGCTTCTCCGATCAAAAATGCAAAACGTACTTTGCCGAAATATTTCACCAAACTTTCGATGCCGTCTTCTTTCGGACGACCGCCGAGTATCCAAATTATGTCGTCGAATCGTTGCAGAGCTTTTTCGGCGGAATCCGCATTTGTCGCTTTGCTGTCATTTATATATAGAACGCCGTCGATTGATGCAACAATTTCCTGACGATGCTCCAATCCTCCGAATGAAAATAATCCTTCCCGAAATTTTTTTTGATCCGCCCCGTTTCGGACATATGCAACGTAGGCCGCCGCGATATTTTGAAGATTGTGATTTCCGTCCAGAGCGGAATTTTTTTCGCAGATAATTTCGCCCGATCCGAAGCGATCGTCAATTAATCTGCCCGCATCCCATCCGACTCCGAATTGCGGCACTCTGTTTCCGGAAATCGGAATAACGCAGGGATGTTTTATCGTTTTTAAAAAATTGAAAATTTTCAAACAGTGATCGTCGTCGACTCCGATTATCGCAGCGGATCTCTCGTGGAAATTCGCGAATATTTTTTGCTTTGCGGAAATGTATCCCTCCATGCCGCCGTGTCGAGTCAGATGATCCGGGGTGATGTTCAGCAAAATTGCGACGTCAAATCCCAAAATATTGCACGATTCCAATTGATAGGACGACAATTCCAAAACAAAAAAATCCGCGGAGGAATCCAGAGATAAAACCGGATTTCCGAAATTTCCTCCGACGACGGATTTTTGTCCGGCGAAACTCAATAAATGATGAATCAGCGCGGCGGTCGTAGATTTTCCGTTGGTACCGGTGACGCAAATTTTTATTTTATTCGGAAGTTGCCTTTGGAACAGATCGGCATCATTTAAAATCGGAATAAAATTTTCCTTCGCTTTCCGAATCATCGGATGAATCCCGGGCCACAGAGTACTTATTCCGGGACTGACCGCGATTGCATCGAATTTTTCGTCCGGATCGAATTTTTCGTTCGAATTATCGTCGTGTATTTTTACATTTGCGCCGCTCGCCCGCAAAGAATCTGCAACGGATTTTCCGGTTTTTCCGAAACCGATCACTCCGAATTTTTTATTTTTACAAAAATCTAAAATAATCATCTTATTTTCAGTGTTGATAATCCGATTAAAGCGAAAACAAATGAGATGATCCAAAATCTGATGACGACGGTGGATTCGGTCCATCCCTTTTTTTCAAAATGATGATGAATCGGGGACATCAAAAAAATTCTTTTTCCGGTGCATCTGAAATACGCCACCTGAATCATGACGGATAACGCTTCCCAGACAAACAATCCTCCGATGATCGCCAACACGAATTCGTGTTTTGTAATTACGCTCAAACCTCCGAGAGCTCCGCCGATGGCGAGAGATCCCGTATCTCCCATAAATATCATTGCCGGCGGGGCGTTATACCACAGAAATCCGAGACATGCCCCGATGAGCGCTCCGCAAAAAATGCACAATTCTCCCGCCGAAACCACGTGGATAATTTGCAGATAATTTGAAAAAATAAAATGTCCGGAAATGTAACTTATGATTCCCAAACACAGCGCCGCCAACATCGACGGAAATGTCGCGAGGCCGTCGAGTCCGTCGGTTAAATTTACGGCGTTCGAACTTCCGACGATTACAAATGTCGTGAAACAAATCAAAAATAAAGAATTATCGATTACAAAATTTTTCAAAAACGGGAATGTCAATTTTCCGACCACATCCGGCGCTCTCACCGATTCCACCAAATATGAAAAAATCAGAGCGACGAAAATTTGAATAAGCATTTTCTTTTTTCCGCGCACTCCTTTTGAATTTTTGAATTTTATTTTTAGGTAGTCATCATAAAATCCCAAAAAACAATAAGATAGTGTTAGAAAAATCAGTAGGATTAAATAATAATTTGTAATATCTCCCCAGAGCAGCGACGAAAGTACGGTTGCGGCAATAATTATTGCTCCCCCCATCGTCGGCGTTCCCTGCTTTTGCAAAATGTGCGACTCGGGACCGTCTCCGCGAATCGGCTGGGTAAATTTCAGACGTTTTATAAAAGTCGGATAGAGAAAAAAACTTATTATCAGCGACGTAAGCAGCGCGCACATCGTTCGAAAAGTAATGTAGCGCAGCAAATTCATTCCCGAGATAAAATTCAAATAGGGAAAAAGAAAATTGTAAAACAAAGCTATTGCCTCACAATTTTTCGGATGACGGCAACGCCGCCGGAGGGGTAATTTTTATCAGTCCGATTTGATTGCGCTGTCTTTTTAAAATTTCGATTTTAAAACCGGATAAAACGTAGGTCTGGCCGACGTCCGGAATTTTTCTGACCTCGTGCATGACATAGCCGGCGATTGTCGCAGCTTCTTCCTCGGGCAGATTCCAGTCGAACTCGCGATTAAGATCTCGAATCGGAGTCATTCCCTCCGCGATAACGGATCCGTCAGCCTGAAGTTTCACGCCGTCGGTCAGAATATCGTACTCGTCAACAATTTCTCCCACGATTTCTTCCAGAATATCCTCCAGCGTAATGCATCCCTGAAGATCGCCGTATTCGTCAACCACAAGGGCAAAGTGCTCCCTTTTTTTCCGAAAATCCTGCAACTGATTCAACAAATGTTTGGTGTCGGGAATGAACCACGGAGCGGCCATCAACTGATTAATTCTTATTTTTTCCAGATCTCCGTTCTGCAATTGCAGCGCATGGAAGAAAGTTCTCGTTTTTAAAATTCCGATTATATTCTCCGGATTATCTTTCCACAGCGGAATTCTTGAAAAATGGCAATTGGTCAATTCCTCCGCAATTTTTGCCATCGGCAGGGATGCATTGATCGTTTTCAGATTTTTACGATGAACCATCGTGTGACTCACGGAAATTTCTTCCAGATCAAGAATACTTTTCAACATGCTCTTTTTTTGAGCTTCCTCTTTATCATCCTCGGACGGTCGCATTTCAATGACGCCCCGCAATTCCTCGTCAGCCTGTTCCCGGGAATCCTGTTGCTCGACGTCCACGCCGATCAATTCGATGGTGTATTTTGCGCATTTTTCCAGAACCGTCGTGACCGGTTTCAAAACAGCCACCACCCGAAAAAGAATCGGCCCCACGAAGAGCGCGAACGGAATCGTAAATTTTATCACCAGCATTTTCGGAAAAATTTCCGCATAGATTATTATGAGAAGGGCAATAATCGTTTGTAAAACAGCAGCTTCGGTCGTGGTAAAATATTTGACCGCAAAAAGCGTGCTGAAAATCGGGATTAGATACAACACCAGCTGATTTAAAATCAGTATGGTGCTTATTGTGGCGGATAATTTTTCCTGCAAAGCGATGACTTTTTTCGCTCTCCTATCTCCTTTTTTCGCGAGATGGTACATGTGAGCGTGAGACGCTCCGGTAACGGCCGTCTCGGCTCCGGAAATAAAACCGGCAAAAGCTATCGCAAAAAACATTCCCAAGAAAAAAAGAAGAAAAATCATACAGATAATTTACTGTTTACAACAACGGGGATTTTAATACACTTTTTTGCTGAGGTAAAGATACCAATTTCAGGGGAAACATCGCGACGATAACAGTTAGACACCTTCTGGAAATTTAACTGTTATCGTATTGATTGCCAAAGAAATTACTGTTCTGTTTCTGCCGAAAGTTTCGTAAATTCTTTATTCAGGCCGTACACGGCGTAGAACCAGAGCAAAAGAATTCCTGCGAAAATCACCGAAATCACCGGAGCCAACTGCACCAAAGATGATCCGACAAATATCACGTTCAGCAGCAAAAACTGGATCGCCGCTCCGCCGGATTTTCCCGCTCTTCCGCCGATAACGTCCACGGCGGCTTTTCCCTTGGATTTCAACTCGTCATCCAGAGGGATGTAGCTCATTTCCTTGGTGGAATCGAACAAAGAGTATTTCACGCTTTTGCTGAGCACGTTTTGGAACAATCCGACCCAATTGATAATTCCGAGGACCGAACATCCCGTCGCCAGCACAATCGGATTCAATTCTTCTTTAAATATAATGAACAGGAAGAAAATAATTCCGGTGACGAACGTCATCAGCGGCGTTACCATCGCCGAGCAAAACCAGGAACAGCGCCGCAATATATTATTGCCGACTATCATGAAGAGAATCGTTGCTCCTCCGGTCCAGATCTGGAGATTTCCCATAAATGCTCGGAATTCAGCGTCTGTCGGATAGAGCAATCTCGCTTGACCTTTCCACATGACCTCAACCAGGTTGATGCTAACTCCGTAGCAAACGATCAGCAACGCGATGAACCCGAGATACTTTGAGCTGAAAATATACCGCACGCTTTCGCCGAGACTCAGCTTCGTCTTCTTTTTCGGCTTTTTAATTTCGTCGGGATTGAAGAAACGAGGATCGGTGAGCACGAATTTATTT
This sequence comes from Holosporaceae bacterium, assembly GCA_031265715.1. Lineage (GTDB taxonomy): Bacteria > Pseudomonadota > Alphaproteobacteria > UBA3830 > UBA3830 > JAIRMQ01. Next base: position 8,640 of record JAISCG010000153.1, read on the forward strand.
AACCAGTAATAAATCGAAACAATAAACAAACAAAATAAAACCGCTATCGCATTGATAAGATATACATTTTTTACGGTGTGAAGCACCGTTCCGGAAAAAAGCAACGCAATGTTTGCGATGAATCCGAACATTGAGTAAAATCTTTTGGATTGCTTCAACGAGGTGACGTCGTTGGCAAAGCGCCAGAACATGAGGCTGACCATCGCGCTTCCCCAGAGCTCCGATACCACGTAGAATGACGAAAAAACCCATCCCCCCACAGGAATCAGCAAATTTCTCAAAAAATCAGATTCGACGCCGGAAAAATCGATCGTCAGCATCGAATTGCACGGGTATAAAACAAGCGCAAACAGAGCAAAATAAGCCATAAAAAACAGTGTTACCATGTAAAACACCGAATCTTTGGAAAATTTGTTTGAAAGCTTCGAATAGGCCACCATAAATAACACAGCAGACGGTAACACAAACCATAACTTCAACGTGGGAATAGCCTCCGCCCCCATATAAGTAACCACAAGAGAATCTTTTGTTCCCCTCAACACGCTGTAATTAAACAGAATACACATCATCATAAATGCCATGGGAAGAAATTTCTTCAGCTCGTGCGAATAGATCGGCCAAATGATAGCCTTCCATCCGCTAAATCCTTGAGATTCTTCCTTTTTCGCGTCCACCATAGTTTTCTCCTAATCTTTTAACTGTAAGACTTGGCCGATTGTATACGAAAGCGATCGGAAACTCAACGTATTGTGCGGTTTTCGCTGTTTTTGATCTGATTTTCCAGACATTATTAATAAATACGTTTTTTTAAGTATTTTTTCGCACTGCCGTAGATATCAAATCTTTCGCCAATTACTCCGCCCAAAATTTCCCCCCAGTCTCAACGACCGGCAAGCGCATCTTCGCGAAATCTTGCTTCTTCGGCCGGGCGGAGATATAAGAAGAAGTCGCGGGACAACCGCAGACTTTACCGGAGGAATGCGATGGAATATTTTTATCCGATATTAGCTTATCTTGTAGGATCAATTCCGTTTGGAGTGGTGCTTTCCGGTTTATTCGGAGACGGAAAAATAAGGGAAAAAGGATCGAAAAACACCGGGGCAACCAACGCTTTCAGAACTCAGGGAAAAATCATCGGAATTTCAACATTTTTGCTCGATTTTTCGAAGGGATTGGCGCCCTGTTTGCTTTTGGAAACAGAATCGCAACCGTTAAATTTGCTGATACTCGCGGCGCCGGTTATCGGGCACATGTTTCCGATCTGGCTGAAATTTCGCGGCGGAAAAGGAATCGCGACCTATTTCGGAATTTTGGGAGCTTTGAGTCCGATTGTCTGCTTCGGAACGCTCCTGATTTGGGTCGCAATGTTTTTTATAATAAGAATCTCCGCTGCGGCAGGATTGTTGAGCGTTACGACGAGTCTCGTTATTTTCAACTATGCAAGAATCTCCATGTGTTGGGACTTTATTAACCACTTGTATGTTCTAATGGGTTTAGTTGTTCTGATTTTCATAAAACATCGTGAAAATATAGAACAATTCCTGAAAAAAGAGCAAGAAACATGAAGGGTCGTGCATGTTATCAAAGGATGAAAAGGTAGCGCGATTAAAATTAATTCGTACGGAATCAACGGGTCCCTCCAAATTCTGGGAGTTGATGGAAGCCTACGGCAGTGCCGGGGTTGCGCTGAGCAAGCTTCCGAGAACAGCGAAAAATATCCGCATTTGCGATGACGAGACGATCGATGCAGAAATTTCGAATATGAAATCGTTCGGTGCGCGTTTTGTCTTTTTTGACGACAATTTGTACCCGCCGTTGCTCCGCAATATTCCCGATCCTCCGCCGGTTTTGTCATTTATCGGAAATAAGGAAAAAGTTCTCTCGTTTTATAAAAAAAACATGATTTCCGTTGTCGGAGCAAGAAACGCATCGATTCATGCAATTAAATTTTGCGACACTCTGTGCCGGGATCTGGGGAAGAACGACGTCGTGACGGTGTCGGGATTGGCGAGAGGCATCGACGCAAGCGTACACGCGAACAGTCTTGAAACCGGTACGATTGCGATTGTCGCGGGCGGAATAGACATAATCTATCCCCGGGAAAATACCAAACTGTACGGAGATATTCTCAAAAATAACGGCATTTTTTCGGAGATGCCGTTCGGCACGGCGCCGCAGCCGCAATTGTTTCCCCGTCGCAATCGAATAATCGCCGGAATATCCTACGGTACGGCCGTAATTGAAGCAGCCGAGCAATCGGGATCGCTCATAACCGCCAGAATGGCTCTGGATTACAATCGCGATATTTTTGCGGTTCCCGGATCGCCGGCGGATCCGCGCAGTTCCGGCTGCAATAAATTGATAAAGGACGGCGCGATCCTCATCCGGGACGCCCGGGATATTCTGGATCATCTGGAATCGAAAAAAGTAATTCCTTACCAAATGTTTGACGATAATTACCCGAGTTTGTCGAAGCCTCTCGGGAAAGACGCCGAAAAAATTCGAAAGAAGATACTGGATTCGCTAAGTTTCACTCCGATTACTATTGACGAATTGATTTCTTGCATTAAAGTATCTCCACAGGATGTACTAACGGTACTTCTGGAGCTGGAGTTAGCAAATAAGGTCGTGAGATTACACGGGCAGAGGGTTTGTTTAGCTCTTGATGATTGAAAAACGTAAGAGGAACAGATATGCGCCTGGTTGTTGTAGAGTCTCCGGCAAAAGCCAAAACGATTAATAAATACCTGGGAGCCGGGTATAAAGTGGTTGCCAGCTACGGTCACATTCGGGATTTGCTTTCGAAAGACGGCAGCGTTCGCCCGGACGAAGATTTTTCGATGGTCTGGGATGTTAACGCCGTCGGAGCAAAGCATCTGAAAAATATCGCCGATCAGTTGAAGGGCTGCGACGAATTGCTGCTGGCGACTGACCCCGACCGGGAAGGAGAAGCCATTTCGTGGCACATCAAAGAATTGCTCAACGAAAAAAAATCGCTGAAAGTTCCGTTTAAAAGAATAGTGTTTCACGAAATTACCAAGGGTGCGATAAAAGAAGCCATCACGCATCCCCGCGACATTGACGTATCCATGGTGGACGCGTATTTGGCCCGGCGCGCGCTGGATTATTTGGTCGGTTTTACAGTTTCTCCGATTTTGTGGAGGAAATTACCCGGGAGCAAATCGGCCGGCCGCGTTCAATCCGTGGCGCTGAGAATTGTGGTGGATCGGGAATTTGAAATTGAAGCCTTCGAAAAGAAGGAGTACTGGTCTCTGGAAGCAAAATTCGAAGCAAAAAATAAGAAAATATTCGACGCGCGTCTGACGCATGTCAAAGGTGAAAAACTGGAGAAATTTTCGATAGTCGACGGGGAAAAAGCTAATTCTCTTAGAGAATCTCTGCTGAATAATCAGTTTTCCGTATCATCGGTCGAAAAAAAGGTGGTTAAGCGCAATCCGGCTCCGGCTTTTATCACATCGACGCTGCAGCAGGAGGCGTCCCGCAAACTCGGATTCGGCGCGAAAAAAACCATGAAACTTGCTCAAAATCTCTACGAGGGAGTGGACATTGACGGAGAAACAACGGCGCTTATCACATATATGAGAACCGACAGCGTGAATCTCTCCAAGGATGCGATCGAAAAAATTCGAGAATTGATTCTTCAAAAATACGGAAAGGATTTTCTGCCCGAGAGTCCCCGGTTTTACAAAACCAAAGTGAAAAATGCCCAGGAAGCCCACGAAGCCGTTCGTCCGGTGGATTCGTCGATTATTCCGGACTCGCTGAAGGGCAAGATCAGCACGGATCTTTTCAGGCTGTATGATCTGATTTGGAAAAGAGCGGTGGCGTCGCAGATGTCGTCGGCCGAATTTGATCAGGTGCAGGTCGATATTTCCGACGATGGGAAAAATGTTTTCAGAGCCAACGGAAATACACTAAAATTCGAGGGTTTCATCAAGGTTTATCTGGAAGGAAAAGATGATCGGCAGGAGGAAGAGGAGGATGAGGAAGGAACGCTGCCGCCTCTGGAAAAGGAAGATCGCACTCCGCTGAATAAATTGGATGCGTTGCAGCATTTTACGACTCCGCCACCGAGGTTTTCCGAGGCGAGTCTCGTTAAAAAATTGGAAGAGCTGGGGATCGGCAGACCGTCAACCTACGCGACAATTTTGCAGGTTTTGCAGGATCGCGGCTACGCAAAACTCGTGAATAAGTTTTTTGTGCCGGAAATTCGCGGGCGGTTGGTAACGACGTTTCTCACGAATTTTTTTCAAAAATATCTGGAGTACGGATTTACGGCCGATCTCGAGCAATCGTTGGATGATATTTCCAACGGCAGCAGATCAAAATCGGATATATTGAAAAATTTTTGGAAAGAGTTCAGCGAAAATGTAGAACAAACCAAAGGCATAAAAATTTCGGATGTCATCGATAAACTGAACGATGTTCTGGGGACATTTTTGTTCCAAACGGAAGACGGAGTTTCGAGGACGTGCCCGGACTGCAAAGTCGGAGAATTGAGCCTGAAAATCGGACGATTCGGCTCGTTTATCGGTTGTTCCAGGTATCCGGAATGCGGCTACGTGCGAAAATTGGACTCGTCCCCGCTGACCGAAGGAGACACGGCCATGGTACAATCCTCCGAGTATCCGAGATTTTTGGGAACGGATCCGTCCGACGGCTCGGAAATTGTTATGAAAAAAGGACCCTACGGGCTCTACATTCAGAAGGATAAAAAATCGACAACTCCCGAAACCGTGACCGAGGCTCCGGCTAAAAAATCAAAGAAAAAGGCTAAGACTCCGGTCGAAAAACCGATTCGCGCATCGATTCCGAGTTTTATTAATCCCGAAAGCATCGGTTTGGATAGGGCGCTTTCCCTTCTGCAATTTCCTAAAGTTCTGGGGCAGCACGAAAATGAGGAAGTGAAAATCGGAATAGGAAAATACGGGCCGTACGTACTGTTTCAGGGAAAATATGTTTCAGCTCCCAAAAACGAAACTTTTTTCTCGATAACTCTTCCCGAAGCAATTAAATTAATCCAAAACAAGCAGCAGAAGACTAAATTACCACCCGCCTGATTTAACCGGGCGCTTGCTCTCGTCATTACGAGAAGCACAGCGACGCGGCAATCCGGAACTCAAATTATAGCAAAACATAAAAAATTTGACTTACGGCAACTCCCGAAAAATTCCGCGGAGTTGCCTGAAAAGTGTACAATGCTTCGTGAGTTCAGCGCTACTTTAAGAGTGTCTCGGTCATAATTGCGTCTTTCACCGGACCATCACGAAGTCTATCTAACTGTACGATAGCTCCGTGAGCAATAAGACATTTCGCTAAATCAAAATCATTTTGTTCACAGGCCAGTTCAAGAAGACTGACTTCACGTCTGACACCAAAACCTGCTAGCGGGTCGATACCGTCATAATATTCAAATCTTACGTTCGGATTAGCGTGATACCGATCTATAAAGAGCCTCGCACAATCTGCGTTAAACGAATTGATGCGATTGACGCCTTTTGTACAAAAAGCAGCAAACAAAGTTTCCCTACCGGAAAAAGGATCTGTAAGAGATACCTGCCCCGTATCGAGGAAAAACATCCACACCGGGAATACACCTTTCTGGATGGCGCGATGACAAACGTTTGGGACGGAACTCATAGCCGTTGCCTGATGCTTTTCCATATTCAGTACCATAAGAGGACGACCGGTGTTTTCAGCAACTTGAGCAATAGCAAAATACCTGCTCAGAAGCGAGAAAGCAAAGTGAGTTTTTGAAACCGTGACGAGACTATCGTGAAAATTTTTCATTATAAAGTCCTTAGTGACATCGTAAAGATTAATATCTTTGTAGTCTGGCGCTAACTGCGGGTAATGATCGAGAAGAAAGGATAAAATACTCATTTCTGAGGCAGCGTATGCAGCTTTAAAGAGAGCTAAATATTGTTGAGGACTCGGTAATACTCCACCGGGATACATATCCAGACATACACGAAATATTTCAAGGTTGCCCCCCTTGACAGCGTCCAATGAAAGTTTCTCGAAATTTTCCGCAAAATATTCCGGTCCGCCCGATGAGGTCAACAGACCTCTAAAAACTCGAGGTAATGCTGAAAGTGCCGCAATTTTCAGCGCATCTCCTACGGTTATCGGACGAGATTCAAGCACTACCTCAGCATTCGCTCCATGCCAAGGAGGAGCTCCTGCTCTTCCGTTATATTTCGGACAAAGTGCCATCAATATCGGACTAAACCTCTCGGGATGTTTCCAAAATATTTGCTCAAACTCTTGCTTAGCTTCTGCTATGGCCGACTGCTCAGCTTCTGCCCTATCTGCTTGCCTAGCTTCTGCCCTATCTGCTTGCTCAGCTTCTGCCCTAGCTGCTTGCTCAGCTTCTGCTATAGTCGCTTGCTCAGCCTTTGCCCTAGTCGCTTGCTCAGCCTTTGCCCTAGTCGCTTGCCCAGCTTTTGCCCTAGTCGCTTGCCCAGCTTTTGCCCTAGTCGCTTGCTCAGCCTTTGCCCTAGCCGCTTGCTCAGCCTCAGCTTTATCCCATACCTCAAGCTTTTTTACTACAGTCTTTTTCACAAACTTTTCCTTAAGCTCTAACTTTTCCTTAAGCTTTTCTCTCAATACCGGATTGCTCAATATGGGCATCAACTTTTCCTCAAGTTTTTTCCTAAGCTTTTCTCTAGATGCCGGATCTCTCAATTGCGGATCTCTCAATACCAGATCTCTCAATACCAGATCGATCAATTCCGGACCGCTCAGTTCCAGGTCTCTCAATTCCAGATAGATCAATGCCGGATCGTTAAATGCCGGGTTGCTCAATGCCGGATCGATCAATTTTAAACCACCCTCCATGTAACGGAAAATAACCCCTTCGAAATGATCTTTTTCAGAATAATCAGACAGATAATCTACTTTTAATTCGGTGAGCTTATCTCTAAGAAAGAGGAGCAAGTCCTGATGTACTTTTAAAAAAAGCGACGGATAAGTTGCCGGCGAAGAACTGGGTACAGTGAATACCGGAAGAAATTCGTTTACGGTATCCTGCAACAAATTAAGATTATCACCACTGTCGTCGGAAAATGAAAATCTCAAATGTCCTTTTTCCCAGTCGCGTACAGTCTTACAAAGATGAAAGGTCGCATGGAGTAAAGAAAAAACAGTACACGTTCTTGACTGCACGTAACCCCTACCTCTCGGTCTCTTACTTGCGTCATGGTATCTAATCGATATCATCCTTTCCCTCTGCTCTGGCGGAAAATATTGTACGAGCTCGTCAACAAAAACTTCATTGGCAAACATTTCTCCGACTCTATCGTAAAACCGAAAATTCATACAAGCTGTTACAATCTGTTGTAATGTATTGGCGACACCTATTATCGGGCTATAATCACGCACCAACAGATTCAAACCCAATGCCCTACTGGTCGGATCCAATTCTTCTGCGATACTTTTCAAGCGCTCACCACTAAATGCCAACACTGCATAACTATACGGCAGCAAATACATCAATCTATGAGATACGAAGTTGGTCAATATATCACCGAGCTGAACTTTACGATCCGGACGGGCAATAAAAGCATCTCCCTCCAGCTCAAGTCTTCCCATCTCTTGCTCAAAATCTTTTATCTCTTGCTTAAGTTTTCCTATTCTTCGCCCAAGGTCTCCATTCTCTTGCCCAAGGTTTCTCTTCTCTTGCTCAAGTTCCCTCTTCTCTAAGTCAAATGGTTCCTTCTCTGCATATAGCTTAGATAGTTCTCGCTCTAGTTGACTAAGCATACTCTGATATTTTTCAAGTTCTTCCGACTCTGCCGGATTAAGCGTACGTCTACCTTCTTGAAGTTCTTCCGGTTCTACTTGATCAAGCGTACTCACATCTCCTTGAAGTTCTCTTACACGTTCTTGAAGTTCTTTTTCATGTGCTAGACGTTCGTCTATCTCGCGTTGATATTTGTCTATTGTGCCCTGAAGTTGTCCGTTTATCTTGCTCTGAAGTCCCTCTATCTCGCATTGACGTTTGTCCATATTACATTGAAATCTGATTATCGTGTCTCGATGTTCACCCATCGCCTTTCGAAGGTCTCTCATTTTTCCCGCAAGTGCTGCTCTATTTTCCGCCTCCCCTGCCTCAAGCGCTGCCAGACCATTCGCACAATCCATAAGTGTGAATCCACAAGACTTCTCCGAATTAGAGTCCGCAAACAACTCCGCCACCCTGGTATCCTCAGCGGGCAGTGAAACCACCTCAGCATTCCACAAAAACGCCGTACCAACTAAACACACACACAGCCCCGACACGGAGCAAAACTCTTTTTTCATTTTAAGTTCCCCCATTAAACAATTTACGTCAGCAATACTATGCGTACCCTTGGAGGGTCGTCAACGGTTGTTTTTAACAAGAGCCGAAAATTTATTTTTTTATCGACTTAGGTTGCTTTTTTTAATATCACGAGGTCCGGAAAATGCGGACACCGCCGACAAACAGTGACCGCAGTACGGTTTTCTGCATATGGTCAGAGTGGCGATTTTTTTCTCAACAACGAGGAATTTTACGATATTTTAAAATCTCTGCGATATATTTTCGGAAAGCGCTATGGCAAGGACTTCATCCACGGTCTCAACTTTCAGGATATTTATACTGTCCAGAATGAAAGGCTGAATTTCTTGAAGATCCGATTCGTTTTCCTTTGGAACGACAACCGTGCCGATGCCTTCGCGATGCGCAGCCAACAATTTTTCTTTCAGACCTCCGATCGGCAATACGCGTCCGCGCAGAGTTATCTCTCCGGTCATCGCCACATCTTTTTTCACCGGAATTGAAGTCAGAGAAGAAACTATTCCGGTAACCATTGCAATTCCCGCCGACGGTCCGTCCTTCGGCGTAGCGCCTTCGGGGACGTGAATGTGAAAATCGGAATTTTCGAAAAGTTTCGGGTCGATACCGAAGGAAACGGCGCGTGATCTCACAAGACTCATGGCAGTTTGAATCGATTCCTGCATGACGTCTCCGAGTTTACCGGTCAGAGTTATTTTTCCTTTTCCCGGAACGCTGACCGCCTCTATCGAGAGCAACTCGCCGCCGACCTCCGTCCAGGCCAATCCGGTAACCACTCCGATTAAATTTTTGCTTTCCGCGCCCAGTCTCTTATATTTTTCGACGCCCGCATATTTTTCGAGATTATCAACGGTAATTTTTACGAACGTTTTTTCCGGATTTTCCGACAATTCTTTTACGGTTTTTCTCGCAAGTCTCGCGATTTTTCTTTCCAAAGATCTCACTCCGGCTTCGCGGGTATAATCGCGAATCAGAACTGTCAGCGCATCATCTTCTATGAAAAATTCACTTTCGCCGAGACCGTTTTCCTCCATCTGCTTCGGAATCAGGTGCATTTTCGCTATTTCTTTTTTTTCCTGCTCCGTGTATCCGGACAATTGTATAATTTCCAGCCGATCGAGGAGCGGCCCGGGCATTTTGCAGGTGTTGGCGGTTGTTATAAACATCACGTCGGACAAATCATAATCTATTTCGAGATAATGATCGTTGAATGCGGAATTTTGTTCCGGATCCAAAACTTCCAGCAACGCGCTCGCCGGATCCCCTTTCCAATCGGAGCCTATTTTATCGATTTCATCCAAAAGAAAGAGGGGATTGGATGATTTTGCTTTTTTCATTCCGGAGATAATTTTTCCGGGCATGGATCCTATATAGGTTCGGCGATGTCCTCGAATTTCAGATTCGTCCCGCACGCCTCCCAGGGAAAACTTCACATAATTTCGTCCCGTGGCTTTTGCAATCGACTTCGCCAACGACGTTTTTCCGACTCCCGGAGGCCCCACGAAACACAAAACGGATCCCTTGATTTTTCCGACACGATTTTGAACGGCAAGAAATTCCAAAATTCGCTCTTTTACTTTTTCAAGTCCGTAGTGATCTTTGTCGAGAACATCTTTCGCCTCTTTTATGTCTTTTTTTATTTTCGATTTATTTTTCCAGGGAATACTTACCAACCAATCCAAATAATTGCGAACGACGGTTGCTTCCGGAGACATCGGAGACATGTTTTTCATTTTTTTCAGTTCGGCATTGAATCTTTCGCGAGCCTCTGCAGAAAATTTTATTTTGTAAGCCTTGTTTTCCAGCTCTTTTACCTCGTCCGCAGCGACATTTTCACCGTCGCCGAGTTCCCGCTGAATGGCCTTGATTTGTTCGTTAAGATAATATTCCTTTTGACTTTTCTCCATTTGCTTCCGAACGCGATTGCGAATTTTACGCTCGACATGAATCACGTCGATTTCGGATTCCATCAGAGATATGAGTTTTTCAAATCTCGCTGCCGTGTCGGTTTCGCCGAGTAAATCCTGCTTATCCTCGATGCGCAGAGATAAATGGGCGGCAATAACATCGATCAGGTCATCGGGCGCTTCCATTCCCTTGATCGCGGCGACGGTATCAATGGAAATTCTGCGATTCAGTTTCATATAGTTTTCAAACAGATTGAGAACCGTGCGTCTGTACGCTTCGAGTTCGCGTTCGTTGTCGATTTCCTTCGGAATCATCGGTTCGTATTCGACCAAACAATAGTCTTCGTCCTCCAGGCACTTCGTCACAATTATTCGCTGAATACCTTCAACCAAAATTTTTACGTTTCCGTCCGGCAATTTCAGCAGCTGCAAAACATTTCCGAGAACCCCGGAATGATATAAATCATCAAAGCGAGAATCATCTTTGTGAATGTCTCTTTGTGTCAGAAGAACAACTCTGTTATTCTTTTTTTTCATTGAAATTTCAAGAGCTTTTATTGACCTTGAACGTCCGACAAACAACGGAACAACAACATGGGGAAAAATAACAATATCTCTCACAGAGAGTACAGGACAATCCAATATAAACTCCTAGGCAGCGCCACTTTTAACGTTGCTGTATTTTAGTACAGGTTTGCTTAATCCTTCAACAACTTCTTTTGTAATTGTTATTTCTTCGACATCTTTGCATGACGGGAGCTCGTACATCAAATCCAAAAGAATGGATTCCATTATTGATCTCAGACCTCGCGCTCCGGTTTTTCTCTCCAGAGCCAATTTTGCCACGGCGGCAATCGCATCCTCCTCAAAAACCAACGAAACGTCCTCCATGTTAAACAATTTTTGGTACTGTTTTATCAGAGCATTTTTCGGTTCGGTAAGTATGGATATCAGCGCGGTTTCGTCTAAATCATTCAGCGTAGCAATAACCGGAACTCTTCCGACAAATTCCGGAATCAGTCCGTACTTCAGCAAATCTTCCGGTTCGACCTTTGAAAAAAGTTCTCCCACGTTACGATTTTCTTTGTTTTTCACCTCCGCGCCGAATCCGATCGACGATTTTTCTCCCCGGGAAGCGATAATCTTGTCCAATCCCGAGAAGGCTCCTCCGCAAATAAACAATATGTTTGTGGTATTAACATGCAGAAATTCCTGTTGAGGATGTTTTCGTCCACCCTGGGGCGGTACGGACGAAACCGTTCCTTCCATTATCTTGAGCAGAGCCTGTTGAACTCCCTCCCCGGACACATCCCTCGTTATGGACGGATTATCGGATTTTTTTGAAATTTTATCGATCTCATCGATGTAAACAATTCCCATCTGCGCTTTTTCGACATTGTAATCCGCGGCTTGCAGCAACTTTGCGATGATATTTTCCACGTCTTCGCCCACGTATCCGGCCTCTGTCAGCGTGGTTGCGTCCGCCATGGTAAACGGCACGTTAATGACCCGGGCGAGAGTTTGAGCCAGCAGCGTTTTTCCCGTTCCGGTCGGTCCTATCAGCAGAATATTCGACTTCGACAGTTCCACATCCGAATTTTTTGCAGAGTGCGCGAGTCTTTTGTAGTGATTGTAAACGGCAACTGACAGAACTTTTTTCGCTTTATCCTGTCCTATTATATAATCGTCGAGAATCCTACAAATTTCCTGCGGCGACGGAAGACTGTCCTTATTTTTGGTAACAGGAACCTGCGGAGCTTCCGAAATTATTCCGGCACAAAGCTCAATGCACTCGTTACATATATAGACGGTCGGCCCCACGATGAGTTTTTTTACCTCATGTTGAGTCTTTCCGCAAAAAGAGCAGCGCAAGATTCCTTCACTGCCTGCTGTTTTTCCCATCTGCATACCTCCCAAAATCGGCTGATGACAGTACGATCTCACAAATATTACAAAAAATACTTAACATCAAAAAAAATTACGCGACCGAATACCACAATTTTATTGATAACCAAATCTGACGAATGTTAATATGTCTTTAGCGTGTTGTACAGAGGAAACGTTTATGAAACTTGAAAACAGTAAAACAGAGAAGAATTTGAGGGAGGCCTTTGCCGGAGAGTCGATGGCGAGGAATAAGTATACCTACTTTGCTTCCCGAGCCAGAAAAGAAGGGTTCGTCCGAGTTGCAAAAGTTTTCGAAGAAACCGCCGAAAATGAGAAAGAGCACGCAAAGATTTGGTTTAAGTTGCTGAACGGTGGAAACATTTCCGATACGGCGGAAAATCTCGAGGCAGCAGCTGCCGGCGAAAATTACGAATGGACAGATATGTACGCAAAGTTTGCGAAGGAGGCCGAAGAGGAGGGGTTTCACGACATAGCCTTTTTGTTTAAAGCAGTTGCAGGAATAGAAAAGGATCACGAAACTCGGTACAGAAATCTTCTGAGCGAAGTTTCGGATAACACAGTTTTGAAAAAAGACAAAAAAGTGGTTTGGGTCTGCGGTAAATGCGGATATGCCCACGAAGGCTTCGAGGCGCCCGAGTTGTGCCCCGTCTGCAAGCACGCAAAGATATACTTTGAGACGAGATAGGGGGCGGCGTAGAGTTGCCCGTCATTATTTATGGTGACATTGTCGCGTTGCTTCTCGCAGTGACGAGATGAAATACTCGGTTGAATGAGACGGGTAGCGGGGCGTTTGATTATGAAACCCGTGTGTGATATGGTTCCGCGGTAATATGGTGAAAAATCGGCAGAAACGCAGTGGTATCCCCGGGTAGTTCTTTTACTTTCGTTGATTTGTTTGCCGGAATAGGGGGAATAAGGAAGGCGTTTCAAAATCTGGGGGGAAGGTGCGTTTTTTCTTCGGAAATCGACCCCTTCGCAAGAAAAACCTACTGCGCTAACTTTGATGAAGAACCTTTCGGAGATATCACAAAAATTAATAAATGCGACATTCCGGATCACGATATTTTGGCGGCCGGTTTTCCATGCCAGGCTTTTTCCATTGCAGGTAAACGCGGAGGTTTTAACGATACCCGCGGAACATTGTTTTTTGAGGTTGCGGATATCCTGAAGGTAAAAAAAGCCAAGGCTTTTTTTTTGGAGAATGTGAAGGGACTCGCTAATCACAAACAGGGAAAAACTCTGGAGACAATATTAAATGTTCTGAGAAATGACCTGGGATACGTCGTCCCGGATCCTAAAATAATTAACGCGCGCGATTACGGCGTTCCGCAGAACAGAGAGCGCATTTTTATCGTGGGATTTCGCGGCGATCTCGGTATCAAAGCCGAAGATTTTTCCTACCCCGCAGCGGTAAATTTTAAAAAATCCCTGAAAGATATTCTTGAGGATAAACCGGTATCTTTCAAGTATTATCTTTCGTCCAAGTATCTGGAATGCCTGCAAAAACATAAAAATCGCAACGCTGCCAAGGGAAACGGATTCGGCTATGAGATATTAGATCCCGACTCTGTGGCCAATGCTTTGGTCGTGGGAGGCATGGGTAAAGAAAGAAACCTGGTCAGAGATGAAAGGTTGGAAAATTCTGTCGCATACGAAAAAATCAACAAAGACGGCATAAGAAAAATGACTCCGAGAGAGTGGGCGAGGGTGCAGGGCTTTCCCGATAGTTTTAAAATACCGGTTTCCGATTCCCAGGCATACAAACAATTCGGTAATTCCGTCGCGGTTCCGGCGGTGCAAGCCGTGGCCGAAGTTTTGATAAAATTATTGAATGACCGTGGGCTTACTACCCGACGGATATAAGAAGAGGTTGACAAAACGATCGAAAATTTGTGGTCGGCGCGAACTTATTTTTTTCATAACTTTCTAAAATCATTTTTGGGTAATTTTTTTTAAGAAGGGTTGCTTTTCGACCTATTATGACATACACAACAATTGTTACGGGGTGGGTGATTTCAAAATTTTTTTTGTACGAGTGAACAATTAGAGGGGAAAATGAAAAAGAATCGGTGTATTAGCGGTTTTAAAGTGTTGTTGAATGCGGCTTTTGTTCTGTCGACAGTCGAGCAGGGTAATTCGCTGCTTCAGGCGATACGGTTAGGGGATATAGCGGAAGTCGAATCTTTGATAGATCAAGGCGCAGATGTTAATATGTCCGACGATTTCGGGTATACTCCGTTGCATTATGCTGTTATCAAGGGACGTATAGATATAGTCAGATATTTAGTAGATCACGGCGCATTTGTTGATATGGCCAACAAGTTTGGGATGACTTCGCTGCATGATGCTATCTGTAGAGGAAATGAGAATATGGTCAAATATCTGGTGTTTTGCGGTGCGAGTGTTTATGTGGTCGATAATATCGGAAGAACTCCGTTGAGTATGGCTGTCAAATCCTGGAATGAAGTTATTGTTAATTTTCTGTTAGATAATGATGCCGTCTGGCATTAATACCAATCCTCATTACTAAATAACCAAATAATTATTATTACACAATTGGGCAACGATAGGGTCTTGCAGGCCACCGGTAAAAGTCTGCAAAGACCCGTCCGTTTCATAAAAATTTAAATAAAGAGAGTAAATTAGAATCAGCCCTGAGGCAAATGAAAGTTGAAATTACAGATAAAAAAAAAAGATCAGACGGGTGGTAAGGTCCTGTCGCTTATCGCTTTTTCTATCGCCTCAGGATTTTCTTTCGTGTACATTATACTTCTCTCAGATGCCCATATTCACGATTTAAAAAATTCTTTTTATTTTTTTTAAAACATGTTTTTGTTTTTGATATCGAATGCAAAAAATGCTATATTCGAACTCGGGAGATTGGTTATGAGTGAAGTTTACACAGCTGTCGACATAGCGAAATATATCATTTTAACAGCCCATGAAAATGGAGATGTTATAACTAATTTGAAGTTGCAAAAGCTTCTCTATTATGCGCAAGCGTGGTATATGGTTCATCATGGAGGAAAAAAGCTGTTCTCTGACAATATAGAGGCTTGGAAATTCGGGCCGGTAGTAAAGGATGTTTACGACCTTTATAAAAAATTTTCGAGAAATCCCATTGATGAACAGGTCGACGAAGGAGATTTCGCTCGCCTGAATCCGGAAGACAGAAAATTCATGGATGAATTTCTTGGTGAGTTTATGGATCATTCTGCTTTATCATTAGTAAATATGATTCACAATGAACCGCCGTGGAAGGAAGCCTTTGATGAAGAGGATCCCTTTTGTTCAAGCATAATTTCTACGGATTCTATGTACAATTATTATTCGAAACTCTAGAGCAATGATTTTTCACAAGACGAAACATAAAGAAGGTAAGTTTAAATGTACTCCTGTTGCATACGAAAAGATAAAACCTATTTTTTCTTTTAAAGATTTTCACAAAGACACCGAATATTACAATAAAGAAGATTCAAACAGCGACAGAAACAGCCTGTTGAATTTTCTGAATGCTGCCAAAGATTTTTGTAATCTCACCTGGGAAGAAATAAAGAAAAACAAACAATTTCACGCACATACCGTAGATAAAACTATTCCCGGTTTTAATCTTCCGGAAGATTTAGTTTTGTTTCAATTTAAATTGCCTAATCACGACAAAGGTAGATTTGTGGGATACTTTGATAATAATTGCGTGTTTCATATATTGATATATGATCGCAATCATCAAATTTACTCGAGCAAATAGCTTTAAATCTCCTCGTTATGCCTAACGGCAGTAAGAGCAGAGAAAAACAACATGGTTCTCACCTGTTGTCTGCCGTTTTCCTCTCTGAGAAAAAGCCCTGCGAATATGTCATTTCAGCACGTTTTTTAGGTTATCGGTAATCTTGTTATATACCGTAAAATACCTCCCTCCGACGATTCTGAATGCTCCGACAAGGGTTATCGATATCATTGAAACGAGTAAAACGTACTCGATAAGTGTTGCACCGCTTTTTGGAGAAAGTTTTTTGTTTTTTTTAAAAAGTCTGTTAATCACTTCATTTACGCTCCATCTCGGCATCATGATAACGCAATAAATATAAAAAAAACGTTAATCGTTTGAAGAACAATATCGGTTTATTTTCGATGGTGCGTTTTTTGTCGTTGTTTTCTGCTTAAAAACTTGAATTGTCTTCCGCATCCTCGGTGTTGTCGACATCATCCGTGCCGTATTTTTGAAGATACAAACTCCTGATGGAAAAATAGGGATCCATAGTATTATTGAGATTTGCATCGATAATCTTTGAATTTTCCGCACGATCACTTATAGTCGAGAGAATCGCCTTTGCCAGCATATACGGAAAACCGATATAATACCCGACGGGATCCGCGTACCACGCAATCGGTTCGGAAATTGTATCCCGGGTCGATGATGCGCCAAGAAGCGGCAAAACAAGATAGTCCCCGGTCGGTACGCCCCATTTTTTCAGCGTAGTCTTAAATGAAGTTTCTTTTTTAGAAAGGCCGATTCGCTCTGCGATGTCAAGAAAACCCAATATACCGATCGTAGAATTTATTGAAAATCTGAAAAGAGAACTCGCAGCGCATTCCGCCTCCCCCGCCAGGGAATAGTTCACAAAAAAGAACGGCTCTTTTAAATTTTGCAAAAAATTCGAGACTCCTTCCCTCACGGCGTCCGATGTAACACCCTGATAGGTCTCCGCAGCCGGTTTCAGGACTTTTTTGTCAGCCATCAGGTTAAACTCAAGCATGTCCTTGTTGAACCCCCTGTGTGGATCTGGATTTTCCCGCGTAGCCGAACAAGCCACCAGGAACATCAGCAAAACAATCCCGACATTTTTTCCGAACGTAGTGAAAAACATAGGTCCAAATCTCCCTTCACGGTAAATTATACCACTAAATATGTTAATCAATAATTACCATGTATAAAAAATAGCATTTTTTGTTACTAGGTCCTGTTAGCGAAATTATCGTAGCCATATCAGTGTGCTCGCGATTTGCAAGAAAGACATAAAAAAATGAGGAAGTTTTACAAAATCTTGAGAAAACTCCGTTACTACTCAGCTAATCGAAAATTTTGCATACAAAATTAGGTGGTTGTGATACATACAGTATAGAGTATAGAAGTAAAAGTGTTTGGATAGATGGAAGAAGTAACCTGCAATGAATTGCTAAGGGCGGGAATCGTTGAGCTTCAGCGACAGAACAGAGCTCTTCCGGAAAAGATAGCATTATTAGAACAAAGAATTCTGCAACTTGAGGCGATGCTTAATAAAAACTCAGGCAATTCATCAAAGCTGCCATCGACCGACGGTTTTCGAAAAATTCAAATAAATGGAAAGAATTTGGGAACAGCGCAGCGATAGAATCGAGCACACACCTCAGCGTTTGTTTTGCGGTGAGACCGTAGAAGAGATTGTGGTTCGCCAAGAGAAGGCGTGATGGAGATGGAGGAAGGTCCTCCGGTGGAGATTGTCCAAGCGAATCCACCAAACGACCGTATGGTGCTGAAATGCGAA